>DAMAFT010000228.1:0-7196 GCA_031995805.1 Massilia sp. | reverse complement strand
CGACCCGAAGCGGACTGACAAATAGAAGGTCTGCATGTTCTGCCAGAATACTGATCGCATCACGGTGAGGCGTTGTCCCGCATGCTCTGTGGCTCCCCTTTCCAGAATGCCATCGCAAGCAAAAAGCCTCCGGAAACGAAGGCATTCGCTACCACTGCAAGTATCCCGTAAGGAGCCAGAACGATCGAACCTCCAGTGATTAGGGCAAAGAAGATCAAGTAGACCACCCACCCTTGCCACGCCATAGGAAGGCCCCATCCCCAGCCGTTTCTAGCAGGTCGTACAGCGAACCAAAAGCGTTTCGTTTCCATGACTCCTCTCCGAAAGCACATTGACCAATTCTCTACATTGTCGAATGTCTGCATGTGGCCGAAGTCAGTCGTCCGACTGCGCATAGCAGGTTGCAGAATCGAAGAAATCATGAAGGTCCTCTTCTAGCCCCACATCTGCCGATCGAACGGCCCGAGTGTACGACCGCACCATCCCCGCGACAAGCGCAGGCCCCGCCAGTCACGCTCAGTCAGCCCTCGCACACCGCACCCGCCCACGCCCCGCCTGCTTGGCCTCATACATGGCTTGATCCGCCTGGCGAATCAACTCGGCCGCCGCGACCGCGCCATCCGGCCCATGCACGGCGATCCCGATGCTGGCTCCCACTTGCGCCGCGCCAGGCACGGCGCCGCCACGCAGGTCGACCGGCTGCGATACGGCCGTCACCAGCTTTTCCGCCACCGCCGTCGCGCTGCTCGCCGCATCGGCACCCAGGTTTTCCAGGATCACGGTGAACTCGTCGCCCGCCAGCCGGAACACGCTGTCGGTCTCGCGTACCGCCAGCGACAGGCGCTCCGCCACCTCGGCCAGCAGGCGGTCGCCGGCTTCGTGGCCCCAGGTGTCGTTGACGGCCTTGAAGCCATCCAGGTCGATGAACAGCAGGGCCAGCGCGTGGCCGGTGCGCTGGGCGCGCTTCTGCGCCAGCGGCAGCTGCTCGAGCAGGGCGCGGCGGTTGCCCAGGCCCGTCAGGGCGTCGTGGCGCGCCTCGAAATCGCGCCGTGCCTCGGTTTCCTTGCGCTGGCTGATATCGTGCAGGAAGGCGCTGAACAGGCGCCGGCCGTTCACTTCCAGCGCCGCGATCCGCACTTCCAGCATCAGGGGCGAGCCGTCCTTGCGCCGGCCGGGCAGTTCCAGGCGCGTGTCGAACAGCGCCGAGCGGCCGCTGGACAAGTAGCGCGCCATGCCCGCACGGTGGGCCGCGCCATGCTCGGGCGGGATGATCAGGGTGTCGAGCGGCCGGCCCATGGCTTCCGGCGCGCTCCAGCCGAAGGTGTGTTCGGCCTCGCGGTTCCAGGCCGTGACGGCGCCGCGCTCGTCCAGGCAGATATAGGCGTCTCTGGCGTTCTCGATCACGCTGCGCAGCTCGGCCTCGCGCTCGCGCAGCGCGCATTCCGCGCGGCGCTGCTGCACGACCGACGCCGTGAGCATCGAATTGGTGTTCTGCAGTTCGCGCGTGCGCGCGCGCACCCGTTCCTCCAACTGGGCGTTCAGGTCGAGGATCGCCTGCTCGGCCGTCTTCTGCGCCTGGATGTCCTTGACCATCGCGACGTAGTACTCGACGGCGCCGCCGGGTCCGGCCTTGCACGAAACGTTCAGGTTGCCCCACACCGGGGCGCCGTCCTTGCGGACGTAGCGCTTTTCCAGCTGGTAGCGTTCGATCTCGCGGCGCTGCAGGCGTTGCAGCAGGAGCAGGTCGGCGTCCAGGTCCTCGGGCCAGGTGATGTCCTGGAAGGTCAGGCGCAGCAGTTCGTCCTCGGTATAACCGACCATGGTGCACAAGGCCGGGTTGACGCTGACGAAGGCGCCGCTTGGCGCCACCAGCGCGATGCCGACGCTGGCCAGTTCGACGATCGAGCGGAACCTGTCCTCGCTGGCGCGTTCGCGCACGCCGCTCTCGACCAGCCGGTCGCGCGCGTGGCCCAGGCGCTCGCGCGCGCGCACTTCCTCGATGACGATGTCGGCCAGGTCGCGCAGCACCTGCAGGTCGGCCGGCGCCAGCGTGCGCGGGCGCGAATCGATGGCGCACAGCGTGCCGATCGCCTCGCCATGGGTGCCGCGCACCGGCACGCCGGCGTAGAAGCGTACATGCGGCTCGCCCGTCACCAGCGGATTGTCGTGGAAGCGCGGGTCGGCCAGCGCATCTTCGACCACCATCGGTTGCGCATCGAGGATCGTGTGCGCGCAAAAGGCATCGGTGCGCGCGGTCTGCGACGCCGCCAGGCCGACGCGCGACTTGAACCACTGGCGGTCGGCGTCGACCAGCGAGAACAGGGCGATCGGCACCCCGAGCAGGCGCGCGGCCAGGCCGGTGACGCGGTCGAATACGGGCTCGGGCGCGGTGTCCAGCAGGTCCAGCGATTCCAGCGATTCCAGCAGGGCACGGCGTGCGGCTTCGTCGGGTGGAAAAGGGGCGCTTTGCATGCCCGCAGGATACACCGAACGCCATGCCGGTGGCGCACCGCCACGAGCATCGATGCGCCGTCCCGGTGCGGCCTGGCACCACTGCAGCGCGGCGCTCATCTGTTTCTCCTGAAAACTGGCAGGCATCGAAATTGCTTACGAAATCCATCGAAAATCGATTTCCGCCCACTAAAACAACAAAACAAAATTAAATCGAAAGTTTTCGAAAGTTTCTTGTGTTTTCCAGGTCGTTTTATTACTATTTCGTAACAACGAAAATCACAACAGGAGATTTGCCATGGGTAGCAGATTCGAGATGGGACTTCGGCGCAGCCTGATCGCCGCGGCGGTGGAAATGGCGCTGTGCGGCACGGCGCTGGCGCAGGCCCAGGATACGCCAGCGGTGGCGCCGGCCGCCGCGGCCCCCACCGCAGACGAGGCGGCAGCACCGCCCCAGCAGGCCGTCGTCGTCGTCACCGGGGCGCGCGCCGCGCTGGCCAAGTCGCTGGACCTGAAGCGCAATGCCGACGTGATCCAGGATTCGATCTCGGCGACGGAGCTGGGCCGCTTCCCGGACGATAACGTGGCCGATTCGCTGACCCACATCTCCGGCATCTCGGTGTCGCGCACCCGCGGCGGCGAGGGACAATACATCAACGTGCGCGGCCTGGGTTCCGGCTACAACATCGTCACGCTGAACAAGCGCATCCTGGCCACCGACGGCGACGGCCGCGACTTCGCCTTCGACGTGCTGCCGTCCGAGGTGATCAGCGGCGCCGACGTGATGAAGTCGGCCGAGGCGGCGCAGATGGAAGGCAGCATCGGCGGCTCGGTCAACCTGCGCTCGGCGCGCCCGATGGACAATCCGGGCCAGCACGGCTCGATCCGCTTCGAGGGCGAACGCAACGACCTGTCGAAGAAGAACGGCGGCAAGCTGTCCGGCGTGTATTCGAATACCTTCAACGACAACACGATGGGCGTGATCGTCGGCGCCGTGCTCTCCAAGCGCAAGGTGCGCACCGATTCGCTCGGCTACCAGACCTACAACGCCGACTCCCCGGGCAGCTTCGACGTCAACGGCGACGGCGCCATCGGCGCGGACGAGAGCAACCTGCTGGCGCCGTGCTGCATCTCGTTCGGCTCCATCTTCGAGGAGAAGAAGCGCACCGCGCTGTCCGGCGCCTTCGAATGGAAGGTCAGCCCGCAATTCAAGATGACCGTCGATGCGCTGGCCACCCGCCTGGATTCCCCGCAGGTCGGCTACCAGCAATCCTACTACGTCGAGCACGCCCCCGAGCGCTGGTCCGACGTCGTCGTGAAGGACCACCTGATCACCAGCATGACGGTGCACGACCTGGTCCCGGAAATGTCCAACGTGACCACCGACCGCGTGGTCGACACCATGCAGTTCGGCTGGCGCGGCGAATGGAAGCCGAGCAGCCGCCTGAAACTGACGGGCGACGTCTACCGCTCGACGTCGAAGCGCGATTCCGGCGGCAAGGACACCTTTGTCGTCGCCGGCATCGCCGGCCACAATACCGGCTACTACCGCGCCAACAACGGCGGCTTTCCCGACATCCGCGTCCAGCTGGAAGACGGCCGCGACCTGGCGACCGAGCTGGCCGCCGGACGCCTCGGCAACAAGGACTACGGCATCCACTTCACCGGCCTGACCGGCGTCGACATCAAGGACACCATCGACGGCGCCTCGCTGGACGGCCGCCTGGCGCTGGACGGCAAGTGGCACATCGACGGCTTCCAGTTCGGCGCCAGCGCCACCAACCGCAAGAAGGACCGCAACTCGATCGGCAACGAGAAGAGCGGCGGCGCCTGCCAGTACTGCGACATGTACTCGACCACCTTCGGTTCGCTGGGCGCCGACGTGGTGCGCTCGATGTCGCTGCCGAACTACATGCGCAACGCCGGCGGCAGCTTCCCGGGCAGCTTCATCGCCTTCGACGTGCCGGCCTACCTGGCGGCGCTGAAGAAGCTGGACGGCAAGCCGATCCTCGACGCCGAGGGCAACCCGACCGGCGCGACCTTCGACGTCAGCAAGACCAATCCGGTGTTCGTGCCCACCGATTCCTATTCGGTGCGCGAGAAGACCGCCACGCTGTACGGCCAGTTCGAGCTGTCGGGCGACAACTGGAACGGCAACGTCGGTGCGCGCCTGGTGCGCACCAAGACCAACTCGAAGAGCGCGATCGACCGCATCGTGTCGATCTACGACCCGACCCCGAACGTCCCGACCAGCAGCCCGGACATCACCTACAGCGAAGCCGAGCCGGTGTCGGAAGACGGCAAGTACACCAAGTTCCTGCCGTCGGCCAACCTGAGCTGGTGGGCGCGCGAGGACTTCGTGGTGCGCGGCGCCGTGGCCAAGGTGATGGCGCGGCCGTCGCTGGACAAGCTGGCCCCCACGCGCACCGACAACACGCTGGACCGCACGTATTTGCTGAGCATCGTCGGCGACCCCAAGCTGAAACCCACCGAGGCGGTGCAGCAGGACCTGTCGGTCGAGTGGTACTACCGTCCGAAGTCGGCCATCACCGCCGCCGTGTTCGCCAAGCAGATCAAGAACTTCGTGACCTACCAGCTCGACGAGCACGTGGACATCGGCGTGCCCGGCTACCTGTACAGCGTCTCGCATCCGGTCAACGGCGACAAGGCGCGCGTGCGCGGCATCGAGGTCGGCATCCAGCACCTGTTCGACAACGGCTTCGGCATCAACGCCAAGTTCGCCAAGACGCTGACCAAGGCCTACCAGAACGGCCAGTACGTCGGCCAGCTCGAAGGCGTGGCGCCGACCGCGTCCTCGCTGGGCTTCCTGTACGAGCGCAACGGCATCAACGCCTCGATCTCGTTCGACTACACCGGCGAGTACACGCAGGCCACCAACGTGATCGCCGGCTTCCCGAACAAGGTCGATTCGCTGACCTGGGTGACGGCGTCGGCCTCGTGGGACGTGACCAAGCACGTCACCCTGTTCGTCGAAGGCAAGAACCTGAGCGACGCGTCGATGCGTTCGAACCTGGGCCGCAGCGACGCGCTGTACGGCTTCGAGACCTGGGGCCGCACCTACGTGGCCGGCATGAGCATGAAATTCTGAGGACGCACGATGGATTCGACGATGTCGCAAGCGAAGGCCGGCGCGCGCCCGGCGGGCTGGCTCGGCTACGCGCTCGCCACCACGCTGCTGTGGGGCGTCTGGGGCGCCTTCGCCGGGCTGCCCACGCAGTACGGCTTTCCCGAGACGCTGGTCTACGTGGTATGGGCGCTGACGATGGTGCCGCCGGCGCTGGTGGTGCTGGCCAGGAGCGGCTGGCGCGTGCGCCGCGATGCCCGCTCGGTCGCCTACGGCCTGGCGATCGGCCTGCTGGGCGCCGGCGGCCAGATGATCCTGTTCTACGCGGTGAAGGCGGGGCCCACTTACCTGATCTTCCCGCTGATCTCGCTGTCGCCGGTGATCACGATCGCGCTGTCCTTCCTGTTCCTGCGCGAGCGTACCGGCCTGCTGGGAACGGCCGGCATCGTTCTCGCGATCTGCGCGCTGCCGCTGTTCGACTACGCGCCGGGCCAGGCCGCGCAATCCTACGGCCTGTGGTTCGTGCTGGCGCTGGGCGTGCTGGTGGCCTGGGGCTTGCAGGCCTACTTCATCAAGCTGGCCAACGCCAGCATGGATGCGGAGAGCATCTTCTTCTACATGACCGCCAGCGCGCTGCTGTTCATCCCGGTGGCGCTGGCCATGACGGACTTCTCGCAGCCGATCAACTACGGGCCGTCGGGGCCGTTGCTGGCCGCCACCACCCAGGTACTGAATGCGATCGGCGCGCTGACGCTGGTGTACGCCTTCCGCCACGGCAAGGCCCTGGTGGTGTCGCCGCTGGTGAACGCCGGCGCGCCGCTGCTGACCACCGTGATCGCGATGGCGCTGGCCGCCACCATGCCGGGCGGGGCCAAGCTGGCCGGCATCGGCCTGTCGCTGGCGGCGGCGCTGCTGCTGGCGCTGCAGCCGGACGACGGCGCCGACAACTGATTTCAAGGAGCGTTTTCATGCAATATCTCATGGAGCTGGTGCGGCGCCACAAGGCCGGCGAACAGGTGGGCATCCACTCGGTCTGCTCGGCCCACCCGCTGGTGATCGAGGCGGCGCTGGAATGCGGCAAGGAGCGTGGCCTGCCGGTGCTGGTCGAGGCCACGTCGAACCAGGTCGACCAGGACGGCGGCTATACCGGCATGACGCCGGCGGCGTTCCGCGACTTCGTGCACGGCATCGCCGACCGGGTGGGGCTGGCGCGCGAGCGCGTGCTGCTCGGCGGCGACCACCTGGGCCCGAACGCCTGGCAGGACCAGGATGCCGACGCGGCGATGGCGCGCGCCGACGTGCTGATCGACCGCTACGTGGCGGCGGGCTTCCGCAAGATCCACCTGGATTGCTCGATGTCCTGCGCCGGCGACCCGGTGCCGCTGTCCGACGAGGTGGTGGCGGCGCGCGCGGCGCGCCTGGCCGCGGTGGCCGAACGCGCCTGGCAGGCGGCCGGCGGCGAGGCGCCCGTGTACATCGTCGGCACCGAGGTGCCGGTGCCGGGCGGTGCCCACGAAGACCTGCAGGAACTGGCCGTGACGACGCCGGCGGCAGCCGCGGCCACCATCGCGGCCCATCGCGCCGCGTTCGCGGCGGCCGGACTCGAGGCGGCGTGGCCGCGCGTGCTCGGGCTGGTGGTGCAGCCGGGCGTGGAGTTCGA
>DAMAFT010000227.1:0-7240 GCA_031995805.1 Massilia sp. | reverse complement strand
GAGAACCAGTACTTGATGAGCTGGATGCCGGAGCGTGCCAGCATGCGCTCGAATTCGGGCACCGTCTGGAAGAATTCCTCGTACTGCTCGTCCGTGCAGAAGCCCATCACGCGCTCGACGCCGGCGCGGTTGTACCAGCTGCGGTCGAACAGGACGATCTCCCCGGCCGCCGGCAGGTGCGAGACGTAGCGCTGGAAATACCATTGCGTGCGTTCGCGGTCGTTCGGCGCCGGCAGCGCGGCCACGCGGCACACGCGCGGGTTCAGGCGCTGCACGATGCGCTTGATGACGCCGCCCTTGCCGGCCGCGTCGCGGCCCTCGAACAGGATCACCACCTTGTGGCCGGTGTGCACCACCCAGTCCTGCAGCTTGACGAGTTCCGCCTGCAGCCGGAACAGCTCATGGAAATACTGGCGCCGCGCTTCCTTCTCGTCCGCGTCCTGCGCCTGGGCCGGCAGCAACGTGTCGGGGTCCAGCTCGCGGTCGTCGAGTTCCAGTTCGAGTTCTTCGTCGTAGCTGTCGGCGATGTCGCGTTGCACGCGCCGGACCAGGTCCGGTCGGTCGGAATTTCTCATCATGGCTTGCCTTGCGGGTCGAAACGGTGGTTGTCGCACGACTATACAGGCGCCGTGTGACAGCGCGGTGACGCGCGCGTACAATGCGCCGGGTCCCCGTCACCCATCCGGAGCGCCCATGGCCGAACCGCTGTTCTTCGACGATGCCCAGTCCTTCCGCCGCTGGCTCGACGCGCATGCCGCCGAGGCGCGCGAGCTGCTGGTGGGCTTTCGCAAGGTGGGCAGCGACACGCCCGGCATGCGCTGGTCGGAATCGGTCGACCAGGCGCTGTGCCACGGCTGGATCGACGGCGTGCGCCGGCGCGTCGACGACGCCACCTACACGATCCGCTTCACGCCCAGGCAGCCCGGTTCGATCTGGAGCGCGGTGAACATCGACAAGGTCGCCCGGCTGCGCGAACTGGGCCTGATGACGCCCGCCGGCGAAGCCGCCTTCGCGCGCCGCTCGGAAGCGCGTTCGCGCGTCTATGCGCACGAACGCGCGGCCCCGGCCGAACTGCCGGACGAGGCGCTGGCGCGGTTCCGGGCCCAGCCCGCCGCCTTTGCCTGGTTCGAGGCCTGTCCGCCCGGCTACCGCCGCCGCGTGCTGCACTGGATCGCGGGCGCGAAGAAGGCCGAGACGCGCGACGCCCGCCTCGCACGGCTCATCGAGGCCAGCGCGCAGGGACGGCGCCTGGAGATCGGCTGACGCATTGCCGACCGGTACCGACGCCGGCATTCAGGAAGGCGGCGGCCGGTTCGGCTCGCGCCCCGCCGCCATCGCCAGCAGGGCATCGCCGAAGCCGCCGCGCGCGCGCGGGTCGACGCGGGCGCTGGTGAACACGCGCGGCTGCGCGCTCCAGGCGAAACGCGCGCCGCTCGCCTGCAATGCCCGTACCAGCAGCACGTCCTCGTGGCAGGAGACGGCCTCGAAGCCGCCGGCCGCGCGGTAGGCGTCGGCGCTCACGCCCAGGTTGGCGCCGTGGATGTGCTGGTGGCCGTCGCGGTCGTTGTAGTGCGCCGCGAAATGCGCGCGCAGGCGCGCCGCGTCGGCGCCGTGCGGCGTCCAGTCGTCCACCGCCACCGAGCCGCACACGACGTCCACGCCCAGCGCCAGTTGCGCCGCCAGCCATTGCGGCCCCACGCGCGTGTCGGCGTCGGTGAAGGCCAGCCAGCGGGCGCCCAGCCCCAGCAGGTGGCGCGCGCCGGCCGCGCGGGCGACGCCGACCTGGCGCGCCTGCGTCTCCAGGCCGTCGAGCGCCAGGCCGGCCGCGGCAAACGCGTCGCGCCAGCGCTCAACGATGGCGCGCGAGCCGTCGTCGCAGGCGTCCAGCACGACGCAGGCGCACACCGGTTCGCCCTGCAGCGCGGGATGGCGCGCCGCCGCCAGCAGCGCCGCCAGGCAATCGTCGAGCGCCTCTTCCTCGTTGTGGGCCGGGATGGCGACGCCGATCATGCCGCCCTCCGCTGCCATACCTCGAGCAGGAAGTCGGCATCGCGGTGCCGGACCGTGCGCCGCAGCGCGGGGATGGCGTCGGCGGCCGCGTGGACCGCCGCGGTCGGCGCGGCGCGGTCGCCGAAGTCGTGGACGTAGTGGCACATCAGGAGTTCTCCTTCCTCTTCCAGGTTCGATGCCGCCCGCCAGACCAGCGCCTGCCAGGCGCCGGCATCGAAGTAATAACCGAGTTCGCTCACGACCACGAGGTCGAAGCGTTCCGCCTGCGGCCATTGGCCGGGCAGGCTGCGCTGCTCGATGCGCACCGCGCCCCGCTCCGGTCCCGCGCCGTCCAGGCGCCGGCGCGCCGCCGCCACCGCACTGGCCGCGCCGTCGCAGGCCAGCAGGCGGTCGCAGCGCGCCGCGAGATGGGCGCTCAGCTCGCCGTTGCCGCAGCCGGGCTCGAACGCGCTGCGGTAGCGCGGCCGGCCCAGCGCCGCCAGCAGCAGCGCGCGCTTGCGCCGTTCGTACCAGGCCGCGCGCACCTGCCACGGGTCGTCGTCATGCGCGTAGAGCGCTTCGAAATGGCGCTGTCGCGCCGTGTCATCAAGCATCATGCAAGTACACTTCCCAAGGGTTGAGCAATCGTTCCAGCGCGTCCGGGAACACGATCGGCGCGGCGCCGGTGCTGGCGTCGTCCTCCAGCTGGCTGCGAAAGCACGCCAGCGCCGCGCGCTTGCGCGCCACGCCATCCGCGTCCAGCGCCAGGCGGCGCGCCCGCGCCAGCGGAATCGCGCCGTCGCCCGGGGCGCTCCAGTGCCAGCCCCATACCGGCGCTTCCAGCAGCCGTGCGCCGCGCAGGGCGGCCGCGGCGGCGCAGGCGCGCGCCGTGGCCTCGTGGTCGGGATGGCCGTCGTAGCGCCAGGTGGTGACGACGACGTCGCCCGGCGCCAGCAGCGCCGCCACCCGCTCCGCCAGCGACGCCTCGGCCGCCGCGACGCCGCCGTCGGCGATGCCGAGGCGTTCGACCACAGGGTGCGCGATGCCGAGGCAGGCCAGCGCGGCACGCGTCTCGCGCGGGCGCGTCGCGCGCAGCCGCTGCGGCGGCCAGGCCGGCGAACCCGGATGACTGCCCTCGCCGTCGGTGACGGCGACGATGCGCGCCGGCGCGGCGCGCCGCGCCAGCAGTTGCAGGAGGCCGCCGCAGGACAGGATCTCGTCGTCCGGATGCGGCGCCACCACCAGCACGCGCGCGTCCGGCGGCACCAGTTCGTCCAGCGGCGCGAACGGCACCCCGGCCAGTCCCGGATCGGCGCGCCAGGCCGCGGCCGGGGTACCGGCGCCGGCGATCAGGCGCGAGCGGTTCACAGCCTCCACGGCGCCTCCTTGCCGGCGGCGACGATGCGCCCCAGCGCTTCCTCGTCGCGCTCCGCATGGCCCTGGCGCAGGAACACGGGCAGGTCGGCGAACAGGCGCGCCAGCGCGGCGTCCTTGCACATCGGCCCGGGACCGAGCGCGCGGCCCACCGCCGCCAGCGTCGCCGTGGCGGCGGCGTCGACCTGCAGGCGCAGCGCCAGGGCCGCGGCCATCGCATCGGCATGCGGCTCGCGGTCGATGCAGGCGGCGGTCCGGCGCATCAGCGCCGCGCAGCCGTCCAGCAGCACGGTCACCCGGCCCAGTTGCGCGAGCCGGTGCGCATCGTCGCGCGCGGCCGGTCCCGGTTGTGCGCGCGCCAGGCGCGCGCGCAGCGCATCGGCCAGGGCGGTGGCCGCGCCGAACCAGCAGGCCGCGACGCCGGCGCCGCCGTGCCAGAAGCCGGCGCGCCGCACGTAGAAGCCGGGACCGCCCAGCGCTTGTGCCCGGGCACCGTCGAAGTGCACGTCGACGCTGCGGGTGGCGCGCATGCCGACCGCGTCCCAGCCGTCCTCGCCGACGGCGACGCCATCCTGGCGCAGGTCGACCGCCGCCAGCATCGGTTCGCCGGCCTCGTTCCAGCAACTGACCACCGCGTGGGTAACGTCATGGGCGCCGGAACACCAGGCCTTGCGGCCGTGCAGCGTGACCCCGCCGTCCGCATCGGGGCGCAGCGCCACGCGCGCATCGGGCGGCTCGGCGCACCAGGTGGCCCATACGCTACCGGCGGGCGCGGCGCCGGCCCGGGCTTCGTGCAGGATGGCCAGCGCATCGGTATGGCCTTCGTACAGCTTGGCCACGCTCAGGTCGTGGCGGCCGGCGGCGGCCAGCGCGCGCCAGCGGTCCAGCGTGGCGCCCTGGCCGGGCAGCGGCAGCCGGTCCAGGCCGGCATCGACCAGTTCGCGCAGCATGGCGCCCGGCGTGGACGCGCGCGACGCGGCGAGGTGGTCGGACAGGGTGGCGGACAGGGCAGCGGACAGGGATTCGGGGGACGGCATCGGAGCGGTCGGCATGCAATTCGTTAGTAAAATTGCATGCTACCACTTCGGTCCGGTTTGCCACGCACGGGTGCCGGCGGCGGATCGGCGCGGAACCTGTTCCGGCAGGGTGCGCACCGGTTCGGGCGTTCAGGGCTTGTACTTCGGCCCCATCTCCAGGAACGGCCCGCCCTGGTACAGCGTCGTGACGTCGTCCTGCCCGGGCCAGGCGGCGGCTGGCGGCGCCTGGTGCGCGAACTGCGCCGAGCTTTCCCGCGGCGTCCAGCACAGGAAGCGCGCATGGCGGTCGTCCCACCAGCGGCCCGGATTGTCCGAGGTGCCGAAGGCGATCGTGTGCCCCACGCGCGGCGTCAGCAGCGAACGGCGCAGCAGTTCGACCAGGTCGTCCAGGCCCAGCCACGTCACCATCTGGCGGTAGGTGGCCGCCTCGGGCCAGCAGTAGCCGATGCGCAGGCACACCGTCTCGATGCCGAAGCGGTCCCAGTAGAAGCGCGACAAGGTCTCGCCGAACACCTTCGACACGCCATAGTAGCCGTCCGGGCGCGGCGCCATCGTCGCGTCGACCAGGTCGGTGGTGCGGTACATGCCCATCGTGTGGTTGGAACTGGCGAACACCACCCGGCGGATGCCCAGCTTGTGCACGGCCTCGTACAGGTTGACCATGCCGTGGATGTTGGCGTGCATGATCGGCTCCCATTCGACCTCGGTGGACACGCCGCCGAAGTGGAGGATCGCGTCCACGCCCTCGCACATGCGCAGCACGGCGTCGCGGTCGGCCAGGTCGCACAGGACCGTTTCCTCGCCCGGCCCGGCCGGTCCGACGTCGGCCACGTCGGCCAGGCGCACGACGTCGGCGAATTCGTGCAGGCGGGGGCGCAGGCGCCGGCCCAGGTTGCCGGCCGCGCCGGTGAACAGGATACGCTTGAAGGGTTTCGTCATCGTCGACTCGCCAAGGTTGTCTGACATCTCATGAGTGCGACGAGTATAGGCATGCGCCGCCCGGATGGCAACCGGCCGCTATAATCATGGTATCCGATCTCGTCACCGTCCCGAGCATGAACCACTCTCCTACCCCGCTGGCGCCCGCCGGCCGCAAGAAATACCGCAGCCTCGCGCAGGGCGTGGTCGAGGAACTGGGCGCGCGCATCCGCGCGGCCGAGTTCAAGCCGGGCGACAAGCTGCCGCCCGAGTCGGCCATCATGGACACCTACGGCGTCAGCCGCACGGTCGTGCGCGAGGCGATCTCGCAGCTGCAGGCGGGCGGCCTGGTGCAGACCCGCCACGGCATCGGCACCTTCGTGCTCGAGCCGCCGGCGCCCGCGCTGGGCGTCGGCGGTGCCAGCATCGTCACGGTGCGCGACGTGCTGGCCATCCTGGAACTGCGCATCAGCATGGAGACGGAGGCGGCCTGGCTGGCGGCCACGCGCCGCAGCGACGACCAGGTGGCGCAACTGGCCGAGGCGCTGGCCGCGATGCGGCAGGCCGCCGCGCACGGCGCCTCGTCGGTCGAGGCCGACGTGCGCTTCCACCGGCTGGTGGCCGAGGCCACCGGCAACCGCTATTTCGTCGAGCTGCTGGGCCAGCTCGGCAACGCCATCATCCCGCGCGCGCGCCTGAACACGCCGGAACTCGACACCCGCCCGGCCGACTACCTGGCGCGCCTCGACCGCGAGCACGAGGACATCTTCAGGGCGATCCAGCGCGGCGACGCCGAGGCGGCGCGCGCGGCGATGCGCACCCACCTGTCGAACAGCCGCGAGCGGCTGCGCGAGGCGCGCCAGCGGATCGAGGGCGCGCAGGGCTGAGGCGCGGCGGCCGGGCCGGCGGCCGGTCAATTCGTGCTTGCGCAATTCCGGACTCAGTTGTACGATGACTGACAACCTGTTACCGATACCGGAGTTCCTTCATGAATCCGCAAGACCTCAAGCACATCCTGTCGTCCGGCCTGCTGTCCTTCCCGATCACGGACTTCGACGACGAAGGGAACTTCCGCCCATCGACCTACGCCGAGCGCCTCGAATGGCTGGCGCCGTACGGCGCCAGCGCGCTGTTCGCGGCCGGCGGCACCGGCGAATTCTTTTCGCTGACCGGCGACGAATTCTCCGACGTGATCCGGGTCGCGGTCGAGACCTGCCGCGGCAAGGTGCCGATCCTGGCCGGCGCCGGCGGCCCCACGCGCACCGCGATGGCCTTCGCCGCCGAAGCCGAGCGCCGGGGCGCCCAGGGCATCCTGCTGCTGCCGCACTACCTCACCGAGGCCGGCCAGGACGGCCTGGTGGCCCACGTCGAAGCCGTATGCCGCGCCACCCGCCTGGGCGTGGTCGTGTACAACCGCGCGCAGTGCCGCCTCACGCCGGAATCGCTGGCGCTGCTGGCGGACCGCTGCCCGAACCTGATCGGCTTCAAGGACGGCATCGGCGACATCGAACTGATGGTCGCGATCCGGCGCCGCCTGGGCGAGCGCTTCAGCTACCTGGGCGGCCTGCCGACCGCCGAAGTGTATGCGGGCGCATACAAGGCGCTGGGCGTGCCGGTGTATTCGTCGGCCGTGTTCAACTTCGTGCCGAAGCTGGCCATGGAGTTCTATCATGCGGTGGCCGGCGGCGACGATGCGGCCGTCAACCGCCTGCTGGACGACTTCTTCCTGCCCTACCTGGCGATCCGCAACCGCCAGCCCGGCTACGCCGTCAGCATCGTCAAGGCCGGCGCGCGCCTGGTCGGGCGCGACGGCGGCCCGGTCAGGGCGCCGCTGACCGACCTGACGGCGGCGGAATCGGATATGCTCCACCAATTGATCGTGGCCCAGGGCGCGCAATGACGCGCACGTGAACGATCCGGCC
>DAMAFT010000226.1:0-7249 GCA_031995805.1 Massilia sp. | reverse complement strand
GCGAGTTCTATTACTGGGCGGCCCTGCTGCGCTCGGTGGCCGGCTTCGAGATCTCCCGCAAGGTCTACCGCGACTCGATCACGCCGGCGCGCGTGGCCGAACTGCTGATGCTGCGCGCCGACATGCCGCGCTCGCTGCTGGCCTGCATGGAACAGGTGGTGGCCAACCTGAAGACCGTGCGCAACGACGTCTCGCGCGAGACCGAGCGGCTGGCCGGCAAGATGCACGCCGACCTGCAGTTCGCACGCATCGAGGACATCCTCGACGCCGGCATCGACGACACCCTGTCGGCGTTCATGGAAAACGTCTACGCGCTGGGCAACGGCATCAGCCGCGACTTCCTCGTACCGCTGGGAGCCTGACATGCAACTGTCCATCCGCCACGAAACCCTGTACCGCTACAGCCAGCCGCAGGCCTACAGCATCGAGCAGCTGCACCTGACGCCGCGCGCCGAGACGCAGCAGCAGGTGCAGTCCTGGAAGATCTCCACGCCCGGCCACTGCACGTCCTACCTCGACGCCTACGGCAACTTTTCGCACATGATGACGCTGAACGAGCCGCACGACACGGTGCGCATCCTGGTCGAGGGCCTGGTGACCACCAGTGCGCTGGCCGGCGGACGCCTGCTCGACGGCGACGGCCTGTCGCCGCTGATCTTCACGGTGCCGACCCGGCTGACGCAACCGACCGCGCCGCTGGCGGAACTGGCCGCGCGCGTCCTGCCGGCGTCGGGCGGGCGCATCGGCACCACACAAGCGCTGGACCTGGCGGCGCACATCTTCGGTGCGGTCGCGTACCGCAGCGGTGCGACCAGCGTGTCCAGCACCGCCGGCGAGGCGATGACGCTGGGCGCCGGCGTGTGCCAGGACCACGCCCACATCTTCCTGGCCTGCTGCCACGCGCGCGGCGTGCCGGCGCGCTACGTGTCCGGCTATATCGACCCGGAATCGACCGGCCACGCGGCCAGCCATGCCTGGGTCGACGTCTGGGTCGAGGACGACGGCCATGCGGGCTGGGTCAGCGTCGACGTCACCCACAACCGCCTGATGACCGAGGCCTACTGCCGCCTGGCGATCGGGCGCGACTACGAGTCGGCGGCCCCGGTGCGCGGCATGCGCCGCGGCGGCGGCGACGAGACGATGACCGTGCAGGCGTTGATCGTGCCCGTCCAGTGAGCGGCTCGGTTAAAATGACGTTTTCGATTGCGCAAAGACTCCGATGACTTACTGTGTAGGCATGCGCCTGAATGCGGGCCTGGTGTTCCTCGCGGATTCGCGCACCAATGCCGGGGTCGACCAGGTGGGCACGTTCCGCAAGCTGAGCGTGTTCGAGAACCCGGGCGACCGCATGATGGTGCTGATGACGGCGGGTAACCTGTCCATCTCGCAGGCGATCCGCCAGGTCATCTCCAGCTACGTCAGCCCCGAAGGCGCGACCATCTGGAACGCACCCGACATGTTCGAGGCCACCCGCATCGTCGGCGAGGCCGTGCGCACGATCCACAAGCAGGAAAGCGGCAAGCTGGCGGAATTCGGCGTCGACTTCAACGTCAGCATGATCTTCGGCGGCCAGATCGCCGGCGAGCGCTGCCGCCTGTTCTATGTCTACTCGGCCGGCAACTTCATCGAATCGCACGACGAGAACCCCTACTTCCAGATCGGCGAGGCGAAATACGGCAAGCCGATCATCGACCGCGTGGTCACCCCGCATACCTCGCTGGACGCCGCCGCCAAGTGCGCGCTGATCTCGATGGACTCGACGCTGCGCTCGAACATCTCGGTGGGCCTGCCGCTCGACCTGCTGGTCTACGAGGACGGCGCGCTGGCCGTCACGCGCTTCGTGCGCATCGACGAGAAGAACCAGTACTTCAGCCAGATCCGCAACACCTGGGGCGAGCAACTGAAGGCCGTCTTCGAAGGCATCGACGCGCCGGTGTGGAACGCCGCGCCGGACGCGACGGAAAACGTGCTGTCGACGGCGGCGGCCGGCAACCGTCCGGTGCGCATCGCCCTGCCGGACGGGATGGTGGCGGCGGCGCCCACGGTCCAGGTGCAGTCGCTGGCGCAGGGGCCGGCGTCGACGGCGCAGCATTGAGCATGGCGGTCGCGTCCAGGACGGGCTTGTTCGCGATCGGCGTCCTGTGCTGCGGCCAGGCGCTGGCCGGGACCGCCGACTTCCGCTGCCTGAAGACGGCCGACGCGCGCAGGCCGCTGCGGCTCGAGTTCCGGTTCCCCGCGGACGGCAAGAAGGCCGGCGCCGTCCGCTATGAACACGGCAGCGCCGCCATCCCCGTGCTGCTCGTCCGCCAGGACGACGTCGAGATGGACCCTGGCCGCCCCTACGAATTCACCACCGTGTGGCGCGAGCAGCCGGCCGGCGGCAGCTACACCCTGGTGACGCAGGGCGCCCGCGTCTACGACGCCGTCTACGTGCGGGCCGACGGCAGGAAGTTCACCTTCGTCGAGGACCCGGATGCGTCCGGGGAACGCGGTTGCGTGTGGACGCGCTGACGGCGCCGGCGGCGCATCCCGGCGCACGCATGCCGCGAATCGCGCGCACCAGGCCGTAAAGTTGCTGCTAGAATATTGACGAGATTTAACATTTTGGCGTCGTCAATATGAACATCATCGGCTGGATACGCGAAGGCGACGAAGCGTCCTGCGGCGGCAAGGTGAAGCAGGGACACCCGGCATTCACCAGCCACGGCAAGCCGCTCGCGCACGAGGGCAACCCCATGGCGTGCAGGAAGCAGTGCGTGGTCGAGGCCGGCGAGCACCGGTTCACGCTCCCGGACGGCTTGCCGCAGGCCCTGCACGGCGACAAGACGAGCGGCGGCTGTCCGCTGGTGTCGACCCTGAACGGCATCCACGGCATCGGGGACGCCTCCGGCGCCCCGATCGTCACCGCGTATTTCCAGCCGGCCGCCGCCGCGCTGGCCGCCGCCGGCCTGGCGCCGGACCCGGACGCCGACGAACCCTGGGTGCCGGGCCGCTACGACGACCGCTACGTCCTGCTGGGCGTGAGCGACGGCAGGCCGCTGGCGCATGCCGCCTACGCCATCGAGCGCGAGGACGGCAGCATCGAGCACGGCACCACCGATGCCGGGGGCCACACGCACCTGCTCAGGCAGACGCTGGACGAGGAACATGTGCGGATCTACCTGGAAGACGATGCATGAGCGCGGTACTGGACAGGAACGGCAGGCCGATGCGGCTGGTCGGGGCGACCAATACCACCCCGGCGGCGGACAACGCGGCGAAGACGCTGCACGTCTGTAACCACGGCAACGACGTGGTCGGCATCGCCGAGTACATGGTCGCGGAGATGAAGCGCAACCCGTTCAGCGAAGAGGGCAGGAAGATGACCGAGGCGAACGCCTACGACATGGCCAAGGACATGGAAGCCTGGAACGCCCTGCCCTGGTACGCCAAGTTCGGCGGCCCGCCGGACTATGCCGGCATCGCCGCCGGCAAGAAGATGGCGGCGTATTCGATCTGGGCCGAGCGGGTCGCGCCGAACCGGCCGTGGGACCACAAGCCGATCCTGGCTGCACGCTTGCGCAAGCAGAATATCTTTCGCAAGGGCTGGCAGCGCTACGGCAGTGAAGACTATTTCTACGACATCTGGTCGAACATCCATTACGGCTACGTGGGCACGGCGTGCGGCTTCAGCGCGGACGAGTTGCTGGGGGGCGCCGGGTTGGCGCAGGCCGGCAGCGACTTCCTGCGCGACGCGCGGAAATTGCGTGTTCCGCGCATTCAGCACCATCCCGAAAACGGCGCCTGGGCCAATCGCATGGACGACATACCTGACCATATTTCCATTAAACTGGGCGTGGACTTGCATGCGCGCGCCAAGCCGGTCGCACTGACGGTGCCAATCCTGCTCAAGGCTATCGTCGGCATTCCGCTACCGTGGGGCGTCGGGAATGACTACGCCAAGCGGCCGCACGAGTGTACCCCATGAAGATCGCTCCCCTCCCGACGAAATTGCTGGCGATCGCCGCGGCCCTCCTCGCCCTGTGGCTCGCCCTTGTCGTCTTTTCCTATACCTCCCCGGTGGTGTACTTACACTATTCGGCTTCCGCCACCACGCCCGTGACGTATTTCTTCAATGAAGACAACGACATCGTCAAGGACGAGATCGCTCCCGGGGCACGCCTGGAATTCCGCACCACCCACCGGCCACGTGCAGGTTATTTCATCAATGTCAGCCTGCCCGCGGCAAGCCGCGATGGCGTGGACATCGCGCCGCCCTTCAGCCGCGTCGACGTCTACATCGGCGCCGACACGAAGATCGCCCGCACCGTCGTCAGGACCGATTTCCTTGCGCGCTTCGGCTCGGACTAGCAAAGCGCACCGGACGTCATGTCGGCACTGCCGTCGAAAGCGCCGTTTTCGCGCAGGATAAAGACACTGGCGATGCTCGTCGCCGTTCCGGTACTGGCCTGGCTCGGACTTGGCTTGCTGGTACAAACGGCGCCCGTGGTGGTGTTGCACCACGCCTCCACCGCGACCGGCCCGGTCGTCTATTACTTCAATGCGAACGACGACGTTACCAAGGGTACGATCGTTCCGGGCCAGCAGGTCGCGTTCCACCTGCCGCATCGCCTGCCCCCGGATTATTACATCGGGGTGAGCATGCCGTTCGCCGGCGCGGATGGGGTGGAGATCAAGCCGCCCTTCAGCCGCGTCGACGTCTACATCGGCGCCGACACGAAAATCGCCCGCACCGTGGTCAGGACCGATTTCCTGGCCCGCTTCGGCGTCGATTGAGCGGACCGCCGGCGCCCGGCGTGCATGGAAATGTCGCGCACGATAGACAGCGATTCAGTTGCACTCAAGGATTATTTGCTTAGAATACATGTATGTGTACGGAGTAAATTATTCGCGTCACGTTTGACGGGAAACAGTCTTCTGGGTCATTGACAGGAAAGTCGGATGCAAAACGTTGTCCAATCGATGCAGGATCTGGTGTTCGGGGATCCGCAGCACCAGCGCATCCTGCGCGTCACCTTCCCGCATGCCGATGGTCCCGGCGCGCAATTGCTGGCCAACGCGCTCGACGCGTTCGAATCCGTGTCGCGCGATTTCGAGTACCGTGTCGAACTGCTGTCCGACAGCGCCACGATCGCGCTCAAGGACGTCCAGGGCAAGCTGATGACGGTCGAGCTGGTGCGCGGCGACGGCAGCCTGCGCTACTTCAGCGGCTATGTCTTCAGTTTCCGCCACGTCACCACCGATGGCGGCTTCGCCTTCTACGAAGCCTGGCTCGGCCCCTGGCTGCGCTATCTGTCCCTGCGCAAGGACAATTACCTTTTCCATAACAAGACACTGCGCGACCAGACCGGCAGCGTCTTCGCCGATTATTCGACGCTGCCCGACTGGGATTGCCGCCTGCAGGGCGACGACCCACGGATGACGGATGCCTGCCAGTTCGACGAAACCGACCACAACTACCTGCACCGGCGCTGGGAAGCGGCCGGCTGGCACTACTGGTACGAACATGCGCAGGACGGCCACAAGCTGGTGCTGGCCGACGACACCCGCGGCGCCGACCCGATCGACGGCGATGGCCAGGTGCGCTTCCAGCGCCATGGCGGCGCCAGCGAAGAGGACGGCATCGCACAGTGGTCGCCGCTGCGCAGCATCGCCGCCGCCAGTGTGGCCCTGAGCGGATTCGACTTCAAGCATCCGGTGCCGGCCCACGTCACGATGCCGACGGTGAATCGGCAGGGTAGCGTGCTCCAGGTCGAATCCTACGAATACACGGGTGCCTACGGCTTCGACGGCCTCCAGCACGGCGACCGCCTGGCCCAGCTGCGCATGGAAGAAGCGGAAGCCGCGTCGCGCTACTTCGAGGGCAGCGGCAACAGCCGCTTCCTGCAGCCGGGACGCTGGTTCCGCCTGCGCGACCACTTCAAGGACAGCGACCCCGGCGGGGACGACGCCGGCAAGAACGAATTCCTGGTGCTGGAAGTGCGCCACCTGGCACGCAACAATTATTTGCAGGACGCGCAACCGGCCGAGTACAGCAATACCGTACGCTGCATCCGCAGGCAGGTGCCATGGCGTCCGGGCCGCGGCTTCAACAGCAACGACACGCGCATCCTGGCGCCGCAGACGGCCACCGTGGTCGGGCCCCAGGGCCCGGACAGCATCCACACCGACCGCTACGGCCGTATCCGCGTCCAGTTCCACTGGGACCGCGAGGGCATCAACGACGAGAACAGCTCGGCCTGGCTGCGTGTGGCCAGCTCCTGGGCCGGTAGTGAACTGGGCGCGGCCGCCGTGCCGCGCGTGGGCAGCGAGGTGATCGTGCAATGGCTGGGCGGCTCGCCCGACCGTCCCATCGTCACCGGCAGCGTGTTCAACGAACGCAACATGCCGCCCTGGCAGCAGCCGACCCAGCAGGCGCTGACCGGCCTGCGCAGCCGCGAACTGGCGCCGAACGGCGGCAATGCCGCCGGCGGGCGCAGCAACCACCTGATCCTGGACGACACCTACGACAAGATCCAGGCCCAGCTCAAGAGCGACCACCAGCACAGCCAGCTCTCGCTCGGCCACATCACCCGCGTCGAAGACAACAGCGGACGCAAGGACGAGCGCGGCGAAGGCTGGGAACTGGCCACCAATGCCTGGGGCGTGGCGCGCGCCGGCATGGGCATGCTGCTGACCACCGAGGCGCGCGACAATGCCGCCGGCCACGCCAAGGACATGGGCGAGACCGTCGGTCGCCTGAACGCGGCGCGCGAGCGCCACGAGCAGATGAGCGAACTGGCCGAACGGCACCTGGCCCAGCAACCGGGTGTCGACCAGGCAGCGGCCGGGGCCGCGCTGGCGGCACAGAACGAAGCCGTGCGCGGCAGCGGCAAGGCCCAGGGCGAATTGAGCGAGCCGCAGCTGGTGCTGTCCAGCCCGGCCGGCATCGCCACCAGCACCGCGCGCAGCACGCACGTCCAGAGCGACCGCCATACCGTGCTCACCACCGGCGAGCACCTGTCGATCTCGACCGGCAAGAGCCTGTTCGCCAGCCTGGCCGACAAGTTCAGCGTATTCGTCCACAAGGCCGGCATGAAGCTGTTCGCCGCCAAGGGCAAGGTCGAGATCCAGGCGCAGAGCGACAACGTCGAGATCGTCGCCGAGCAGGTGCTGAAACTGATCAGCACCAGGCAGAACATCGAAATTGCCGCCGACCGCGAGATCCTGCTGCACGCCGGCGGCAGCTTCATCCGCATCAGCGCCAAGG
>DAMAFT010000225.1:0-7250 GCA_031995805.1 Massilia sp. | reverse complement strand
GACCAACCTGCTGGCGCTGAACGCGGCGATCGAGGCGGCGCGCGCCGGCGAGGCGGGACGCGGCTTCGCCGTCGTCGCCACCGAAGTGCGCATGCTGTCCAACCGCTCCGCCGACGCCGGCCGCCACATTGCCCAGCAGGTCGGCCAGATCAGCGCGGCCATCGAAGCCACCTGCTGCGCCGCGGGCGAGTCGATGCGCGAGGAAACGCGCGCCGTGCAGGCGTCGGAACAGAAGATCGGCGGCGTGCTGGCCTCGCTGCGCGGCGTGACCGATGCGCTGGTCGCCTCCTCCGACCTGCTGCAGCAGGAGAGCGCCGGGATCCAGTCCGAGGTCGGCGAAGCGCTGGTGCAGCTGCAGTTCCAGGACCGCGTCAGCCAGATCCTGTCGCACGTCCGCCAGAACATCGCCCGCCTGCCGTCCTACCTGGACGAGCATGCCGGCGCGGCCGCCGGCGCGCTGGCGCCGCTCGATCCGCGCCCGCTGCTGGCCGAGCTGGAAAGCACCTATGCGATGGCCGAGGAGCGCACGCTGCACAAGGGTGCCGTGCGTCCCGCCGCCCATCCGGCCGCGCAAGCGGCCGAGGACCTCACCTTTTTCTAATCCAGGAACTCCCATGGCAAAAACCATCATGGTGGTGGACGATTCGATCTCGATCCGCCAAGTCGTCGGCATCGCCCTGCGCCAGGCCGGCTACGACGTCGTCGAAGCCTGCGACGGCAAGGACGCGCTGGCCAAGCTGACCGGCCAGAAGGTCAACCTGATCATCAGCGACGTCAACATGCCGAACATGGACGGCATCAGCTTCGTGCGCGAGCTGAAGACGCGCGCCGCCTACAAGTTCACGCCGGTGCTGATGCTCACCACCGAATCGCAGGAAGACAAGAAGGAACAGGGCAAGGCCGCCGGCGCCCGCGCCTGGATGGTCAAGCCGTTCAAGCCCGAGGGCTTGCTGGCCGCCGTCCAGAAGCTGGTCATGCCTTGAGCTGCAACTAAGCCTTAACCGAGCCCGCCGGCGCGAGCCGGCTTTTCCGGAGAACCCGATGCATATTGGCGAAACGCGCCAAGGGGCCGTCGCATGCCTGGCGGTCGAAGGCGAGATGACGATCTACCGCGCCGCGGAACTGAAACCCGCGCTGCTGGACGCCGTGCGCGCGCACGAAGCGCCGGCGTTCGACCTGTCCGCCGTCACCGAATTCGACAGCGCCGGCCTGCAATTGCTGCTGGTGGCGCGACGCGAGGCGCAGCGCCTCGGCAAGCCGCTGTGCGTGAGCGCCGCCAGCCCCGCCGTGCGCGACGTGTTCGCGCTGCTCGGCATGGCGGACGAAGGAGCAAAGGCATGAACCTCGACCAGGTGATGCATACCTTCATCGCCGAGAGCCGCGAGCTGCTCGAGCAGATGGAAAACGCGCTGCTGGCCATCGCCCACGACGGCGCCGCGGCCGCAGCGCATGCCGGAGCGAATACCGAGGCCATCAACGCGATCTTCCGCGCGGCGCACACGATCAAGGGCTCGGCCGGCATGTTCGGCCTGGACCCGGTGGTCGATTTCACCCACGTGGCCGAGAGCGTGCTGGACAAGGTGCGCGACGGCGCCGTGCCCGTCACCGACGAGCTGGTGACGCTGCTGCTGGCCTGCTGCGACCACATCGGCGCGCTGGTCGACGCGGTCGAGGGCGGCACCCTCGACACCGACGCGGGCCTGGCCGCCGCCGGCGCGCCGCTGCTGGCGGCCCTGCAGGCGCGCCTGGACGGCATGGACGCGGCGCCCGCCGTAGCCGCCCCCGCCGCCGAGGCGGCCGCGCCGGCCGACGAGCAGGCCTGGACGATCTCGCTGCGCTTCGGTGCGGACGTGCTGCGCAACGGCATGGACCCGCTGGCCTTCATCCGCTACCTGGCCCAGCTGGGCCGCATCACGGCGCTGGCCACGCTGGACGAGCGCCTGCCGCCGGCCGACGAATTCGATCCGGAATCGTGCTACCTCGGCTTCGAGATCGGCTTCTCGAGCAACGCCGGGCTGGCCGCGATCGACGGCGTGTTCGACTTCGTGCGCGACGATTGCGAGGTGCGCATCGCGCCCGTGGCGGCCGTTGCGCCGGAACTACCCGTCGCAGCGGAGCTGCCGCAGCCGGCGCCCGCGCCTGCCGCGGCGGCCCCCGCCGCGCCACGCCCGGCGCAGGAATCCCGCCCGCAGCAGGAACGGCGCTCCGTGCGCGTCGATGCGGACAAGCTGGACCGCCTGATCGACCTGGTGGGCGAACTGATCATCGCCGGCGCCGGCGCCAACCTGGCGGCACGGCGCGCCCAGGTGCCCGACCTGCTGGAATGCACCGCGACCCTCTCCGGCCTGGTGGAAGAGGTACGCGACAGCGCGCTGCAGCTGCGCATGGTGAAGATCGGCGCCACCTTCAACCGTTTCCAGCGCGTGGTGCACGACGTCGCGCGCGAGCTGGGCAAGGACATCCGCCTGGTGGTGAACGGCGAGGACGCGGAACTGGACAAGACCGTCGTCGAGAAGATCGGCGACCCGCTGACGCACCTGGTGCGCAACGCCATGGACCACGGCATCGAGCCGGCCGCGCTGCGCGCCGAGCGCGGCAAGCCGGCCCAGGGCACGGTGGCGCTGAACGCCTACCACGACTCGGGCAGCATCGTGATCGAGGTGTCCGACGACGGCGGCGGCCTGAAACGGGAACGCATCCTGGCCAAGGCGGTCGAGCGCGGCCTGGTCGAACCCGGCCGCGTCCCGAGCGACAAGGAAATCTTCGGCCTGATCTTCGAGCCCGGCTTCTCGACGGCGGAACAGGTCACGAACCTGTCCGGCCGCGGCGTCGGCATGGACGTGGTCAAGCGCAACATCGTCGCGCTGCGCGGCAGCGTCGAAATCGCCAGCACCGAAGGCGTCGGCACCACGGTCACCGTGCGCCTGCCGCTGACCCTGGCGATCATCAACGGCTTCCAGGTCGGCGTGGGCAAGTCGGTGTTCGTGGTGCCGATGGAAATGGTCGAGGAGTGCATCGAGTTCCGCGAAGAGGCGGGGCGCGACTACGTCGACCTGCGCGGCCAGCCGCTGCCGTTCGTGCGGTTGCGCGAGCGCTTCGGCATGGCCGGCGCGCCGGCGCGGCGCCAGAGCATCGTCGTGGTGCGCTACGGCAGCAGCCGCGCGGGCCTGGTCGTGGACGGCCTGCTGGGCGAGTTCCAGACCGTGATCAAGCCGCTCGGCAAGGTATTCGCCGGCGCGCGCTTCCTGTCCGGCTCCTCGATCCTCGGCAACGGCGAAGTGGCGCTGATCCTCGACATCGGGGCGCTGCTGGCCGGCGTCGAACACGACAGCCATGCCGTCGCGGCCTGACCCCCGATTCTTTTCGTAGTACACATTTGACCTGGAGAGCCATCGTGCTTAAGAACCTGAAAATCGGCGTCCGGCTTGGCCTTGGCTTCGGCGCGCTGTTGCTACTGTTGCTGGGCGTCGCCCTGCTGGCCATCGGCCGCATGGCATCGATGAACGAGGCCACCGACACGATCACCGAGGACGCCTATCCGAAGGTGGTGCTGGCCAAGGACCTGATCCGCGACGCCGTGGACGTGCCGCGCCAGATGCGCGGCATGCTGTTGACCGACGACGAGGCCGAGATCGAGCGCTACCGCAAGCAGGTCGAGGCGCTGCGCGCCGACACCGTCGAGCGCCTCGCCGAGCTGACCAAGCTGGTGGCCAGCGAGAGCGGCAAGAAGCTGCTCAAAAACATTGTCGACCGCCATGCGGCGCTCGAGCCGCTGTACAGCCAGTTCTATGCCCTGCTGCGCAGCGACCGCAAGCGCGCCGCGGACTTCGTCAGCAGCGACGTCATGCCGGCCAACCGCGAATTGACCGACGCCGCCGCCGCGCTGGCCAAGCACCAGGGCGACAAGATGCGCGAGATGGCCCTCCAGGCCGCCCGCACCTACGACGAGACGCGCCTGCTGGTCATCGAGATGACGGCCGGCGCCGCGCTGCTGGCGGCGCTGGTGGGCGTGTTCATCACCCTGTCCGTCACCCGTCCGCTGCGCCAGGCGGTGCAGGCGGCCGACCGCCTGGCTGGCGGCGACCTGACGGTGGACATCCAGGCCACGCGGCGCGACGAGACCGGCCAGCTGCTGGCCGCGATGCGCAACATGGTCGAGAAACTGACCCAGGTGGTGGGCGAAGTCAACGGCGGCGCCCAGTCGCTGGCCTCGGCCTCGGAAGAGGTCAGCGCCACCGCCCAGTCGCTGTCGCAGGCCGCTTCCGAGCAGGCCGCCGGCGTCGAGGAAACCAGCGCGTCGCTGGAACAGATGACGGCCTCGATCTCGCAGAACACCGAGAACGCCCGCGTCACCGACGGCATGGCCACGCAGGCCGCGCGCGAGGCGGCCGAGGGCGGCGAAGCCGTCAAGGCGACGGTCGTGGCGATGAAGCAGATCGCCCGGCAGATCGGCATCATCGACGACATCGCCTACCAGACCAACCTGCTGGCGCTGAACGCGGCCATCGAGGCGGCGCGCGCGGGCGAGCACGGCAAGGGCTTCGCCGTGGTCGCGGCCGAGGTGCGCAAGCTGGCCGAGCGCAGCCAGGTGGCGGCGCAGGAAATCGGCGAAGTGGCCAGCAGCAGCGTGGAGCTGGCCGAGCGTGCCGGCGGCCTGCTCGACCGCATGGTGCCGAACATCCGCAAGACCTCCGACCTGGTGCAGGAAATCACGGCCGCCTCGGAAGAGCAGTCGGCCGGCGTCGGCCAGATCAATGCGGCGGTCGGCCAGATGAGCCAGACCACCCAGCAGAACGCGTCCAGTTCCGAGGAACTGGCGGCCACCGCCGAGGAAATGAGCAGCCAGGCCGAGCAACTGCAGCAGGCGATGGGCTTCTTCCGCCTGGCCGGCGTCCATGGCAACGGCGCGCCGCGCAAGCCGGCCGGCCGCGCGCCGGCGGTGCGCATGGCCGCAGCGACCAAGCGCCCGGGCGTCGTCATGCACAACCCCGCGTTCGCGTCCGAGCAGGACATGGACGAATCCAGCTTCACCCGTTTCTGACAAGGAGAAACCCGTGTTCCGTCATTTGAAAGTCAGTGTCCGCCTGGCCCTGGGCTTCGGCGTCGTCGGCGTGCTGCTGGCGGCCGTCGTCCTGCTGGGCATCCGCAGCCTGGCCAGCGTCAACGAGAACATCGATGCGATGGCCAACGACAAGTACCCGAAGGTCGTGCTCAGCTACGACCTGATCGGCAACCTGCAAGAAATCGCGATCGCGATGCGCACCATCGTGCTGAACGAGAACGCCGAGATGACCCGGCGCGAGCTGGCCCGCGTCGACGAGTCGCGCAAGCGCATCGTCGAGCAGATCGACGGCCTGCGCAAGCTGATCAAGACCGAGAAAGGCAAGGAAATGCTGGACAACGTGCTCGAGCAGCGCCAGAAATACCTGGCCAGCCAGGAACAGTTCGTGCGCCTGACCGGCGAGGGCAAGTATGCCGAGGCGCGCGCCCTGCTGATGGACCGGGTCGAACCGCTGCAACTGGCCTATATCCAGGCGATCGAGAAGCTGATCGCGCACCAGTCCGCGGCGATGAGCGCCAGCAGCAAGGAAGCGGCCGAGGAATACGCCAGCGCGCGCGACCAGATGACGATGCTGGGCACCCTCGCGGTGCTGCTGGGCGCCGGCATGGCTGTCTGGATCACGCTGAGCCTGACGCGCACGCTGGGCGGCGAGCCGGCCTACGCGGCCGAGCTGCTCAAGCGCATCGCGGACGGCGACCTGTCCGGCGAGGTCGTCACGCGCAAGGGCGACACCGGCAGCATGCTGTTCGCGGTCGGCCAGATGGTGGACAAGCTGCGCCAGGTGATCGCCGGCCAGCGCGCCGTGATCGAAGCCGCCAACCGCGGCGATTTCGGCACGCGCATCGACACCGCCGGCATGCAGGGCTTCCAGAAGGAGATGGGCGATGGCCTGAACCGGCTGGTGACCACCACCGGCGCCAGCATCGACGACGTGGTACGGGTGATGTCGGCGCTGGCCGAGGGCGACCTGACTACGCGCATCGACAAGGATTACCAGGGCGCGTTCGCGCAGCTGAAGGATTATTCGAATTCCACCATGGACAAGCTGGCGCAGGTGGTCGGCGACGTCAACGGCAGCGCCCAGTCGCTGGCCTCGGCGTCGGAAGAAGTCAGCGCCACCGCCCAGTCGCTGTCGCAGGCCGCTTCCGAGCAGGCCGCCGGCGTCGAGGAAACCAGCGCGTCGCTGGAACAGATGACGGCCTCGATCTCGCAGAACACCGAGAACGCCCGCGTCACCGACGGCATGGCCACGCAGGCCGCGCGCGAGGCGGCCGAGGGCGGCGAAGCCGTCAAGGCGACGGTCGTGGCGATGAAGCAGATCGCCCGGCAGATCGGCATCATCGACGACATCGCCTACCAGACCAACCTGCTGGCGCTGAACGCGGCCATCGAGGCGGCGCGCGCGGGCGAGCACGGCAAGGGCTTCGCCGTGGTCGCGGCCGAGGTGCGCAAGCTGGCCGAGCGCAGCCAGGTGGCGGCGCAGGAAATCGGCGAAGTGGCCAGCAGCAGCGTGGAGCTGGCCGAGCGTGCCGGCGGCCTGCTCGACCGCATGGTGCCGAACATCCGCAAGACCTCCGACCTGGTGCAGGAAATCACGGCCGCCTCGGAAGAGCAGTCGGCCGGCGTCGGCCAGATCAATGCGGCGGTCGGCCAGATGAGCCAGACCACCCAGCAGAACGCGTCCAGTTCCGAGGAACTGGCGGCCACCGCCGAGGAAATGAGCAGCCAGGCCGAGCAACTGCAGCAGGCGATGGGCTTCTTCCGCCTGGCCGGTGCGAACGCCGGCGCGGCGCGCGGCAGGCTGGCCGCCGTGGCGCGTCCGGCCGCCAGGATGGCGGGCGCGCCGCGGCGCGGCAATGCGCTGCGCCTGGCCGACGGCTTCGCCACCCAGGGCGCGCCCGACGAGGCGAACTTCACCCACTTCTGAACGGCGGCCATATGAAGCAAGAACACATGGATGCAAGCGCCCCGGCGCAATACCTGACCTTCATGCTGGGCGGCGAATCGTTCGGCATCGGCATCATGGCCGTGAAGGAGATCATCGAGTTCGGCAGCATCACCGAGGTGCCGATGATGCCGCCGTCGATCCGCGGCGTGATCAACCTGCGCGGCGCCGTGGTGCCGGTGATGGACCTGGCGGCACGCTTCGGCCGGCCGCCGGCGGTGCCGGGCAAGCGCACCTGCATCG
>DAMAFT010000224.1:2918-7251 GCA_031995805.1 Massilia sp. | reverse complement strand
TGGCCGACGCGCTGCGCCACATCTTCGACGCCTACCGCGGCCAGGTGGGCGAGGCCAGGGCGCTGGTGGACTGAGTGGGGCCGCTGCTCGTCCTCAAGATCGACGTCGATACCTACCGCGGCACGCGCGAGGGGGTGCCGAACCTGGTGCGCATGCTGCGCGCGCACGGGGCCGGCGCGACCTTCCTGTTCTCGCTGGGTCCCGACCACACGGGGTGGGCGATGCGGCGCGCGCTGCGTCCCGGCTTTTTCCAGAAGGTATCGCGCACCTCGGTCGTCGAACACTACGGTCTCAAGACGCTGATGTACGGCGTGCTGCTGCCCGGACCGGACATCGGCGTCAAGGCGGCCGCCGAGATGCGCGCCGCGCGCGATGCCGGCTTCGAATGCGGCATCCATACCTGGGACCACGTGCTGTGGCAGGACAACGTGCGCAAGCGCGACGCCGCCTGGACCGGCCGCATGATGCAGAAGAACGAGCAGCGCTACCGCGTCGTGTTCGGGGAAGCCCCGCACACGCACGGCGCGGCCGGCTGGCAGATGAACGAACACGCCTTCGCGCGCCACGATGCCGCCGGCTACCGCTATGCGTCGGACGGGCGCGCCATGCTGCGCGGGGATGGCGCCCTGGCCGACCCGCAGGCCGGCCCGTACCGGATGCCGGGCCTGTCCTGCATCCAGATGCCGACCACGCTGCCGACGCTGGACGAACTGCTCGGGCGCGAGATCGGCGGCCGCATCCTCGACGAGGACAACATCGCCGACTACCTGCTCGCATTGACGGCGCAGCGGCGCGACCACGTCTACACGCTGCATGCGGAGCTTGAAGGACAGAAACTTGCCCCCATATTCGAGCGGCTATTGTCAGGATGGAAAGCCCAAGGCTACCAGCTTGCGTCGATGGCGGATTATCATGAGAAGATCGAAGGCTTGCCACTGCCAACTCATCCAATGCAGTGGGGCCAGCTACCCGGCCGGTCAGGCGACCTGATCGTGCTCGACACCAAACGCTAGACGGTGGGTCCACGCCCACCGGTTCCTTCAGGAGACCACCGTGGCCGAAAGCCCAAGCGCAGCACCCATCACCGCCGCTCCCCTGGCCAATTTCAGCGCCGCCATGACCGGCGGCCAGACCTTCGAACTGGCCGGCCGCCCGGCCAAGTACACGGTGCTGTATTTCTATCCGAAGGACAGCACGCCCGGCTGCACGACGGAAGCCATGGCCTTCCGCGACCACCACGACGAATTCACTGCGCTGGGGGCCGCCATCTTCGGTCTCAGCCGCGATTCGCTGCGTTCGCACGAGAACTTCAAGGGCAAGCTGGGCCTGCCGTTCGAACTGATCTCCGACCCGGAAGAACTCGTGTGCAACCAGTTCGACGTCATGAAGATGAAAAATATGTATGGCAAGAAAGTGCGCGGGGTCGAGCGCAGTACGTTTGTCATTGACGCTGACGGCAAAGTGGTGAAAGAATGGCGTGGCGTGAAAGTCAACGATCACGTGAATGAAGTGCTGGAATTCCTGAAGAGCCAGCCTTGAGGGTTGGACCGGTCATTACGCGTCGACCCTCTGTAAACGGATGGCTCCGGTTGATTAACTTGTCGCCGAGCATTCGCCTATTTTGAGTCACTGTTTTACCTCATCGCATCATTCCAATCTGGCTGCCGGCCTTTCCCCACGGACGTGGCCGGCCGGCGCCTCGCAGCTACCCACCAAGTTGCATCTGTCTGCCGCCGGCGCATGCGCCGGCGCGCTACGTTATTCCGACTTTTTTTAGATTGAGAACCTGATGCCACTGCCAAAAATTCCAACCAAGCCGGCAACCATCCTGCTGACCAAGGATTACCCGAAGGCCGAACCCGGCAAATCGCCCGTACGCGCAGCCGCGAAGGCGGAAAACGATCCCGTCGAAGACCTGATCAGCGGCACCGCCGTGCCCGCGCCCAAGGCCGCCAAGGCGCGCAAGTCCAAGGCCGCGCTGCTGGCCGAGGCGCCGTCGCGCGAAGCGCTGCCCGCGGCCGCGCCGGCCCCTGCCCTGGCGCCGGCGCGCGCACTTGACGCCAAACCCGCCAGGCCGAAGGCCAAGGGCGAGAAGGTCGCCAAGCTGCGCGAGACCGACATGCACGAATCGCATCCGGCCAAGCACAAGCCGGTCGAGGTCAACGTCAAGTCGCCGGCCAGCCGCAAGGCCGACAGCGCCGGCGTGACCAAGATGTTCGTGCTCGACACAAACGTCCTGATGCACGACCCGACCTCGCTGTTCCGCTTCGAGGAACACGACGTCTACCTGCCGATGATGACGCTGGAAGAGCTCGACAACCACAAGAAGGGCATGTCGGAAGTGGCGCGCAATGCGCGCCAGGTCTCGCGCACACTGGATGCGCTGATCGCCAACACCGAGGACGACGCCATCGAGACCGGCATCCCGCTGGCCAAGCTGGGCAACAAGGACGCCAAGGGCCGCCTGTACTTCCAGACCCGCCTGAACGCCGCCGCCCTGCCGGAAGGCCTGCCCTCGGGCAAGGCCGACAACCAGATCCTGGGCGTCGTGCGCGCCCTCGAGGCCGAGCAGGAAGGCCGCGCCATCGTGCTGGTGTCGAAGGACATCAACATGCGCATCAAGGCGCGCGCGCTGGGCCTGGCCGCCGAGGACTACTTCAACGACCACGTGCTCGAGGATACCGACCTGCTGTATTCCGGCATCGTGCAGTTGCCGGACGATTTCTGGACCCGCCACGGCAAGGGCATGGAATCGTGGCAGGAGATCAAGGGCGGCTACTCGACCACCTGGTATCGCGTCACCGGCCCGCTGGTGCCGTCGCTGCTGGTCAACCAGTTCGTCTACCTCGAACCGCAGAACGGCGAAGCGTCCTTCTACGGCCAGGTGCGCCAGATCAACGGCAAGACAGCCGTGCTGCAGACGCTGCGCGACTACTCCAGCAACAAGAACAACGTCTGGGGCATCACGGCGCGCAACCGCGAGCAGAACTTCGCGCTGAACCTCCTGATGAACCCGGAAGTCGACTTCGTCAGCCTGCTGGGCCAGGCCGGCACCGGCAAGACCCTGCTGGCGCTGGCCGCCGGCCTGGCGCAGGTGCTCGAGACCAAGCAGTACAACGAGATCATCGTTACCCGCGTGACGGTGCCGGTGGGCGAGGACATCGGCTTCCTGCCGGGCACCGAGGAAGAAAAGATGTCGCCCTGGATGGGCGCCTTCGACGACAACCTCGAAGTGCTGATGAAATCCGACGGCGACGCCGGCGACTGGGGCCGCGCCGCGACCCAGGACCTGATCCGTTCGCGCATCAAGATCAAGTCGCTGAACTTCATGCGCGGCCGCACCTTCGTCAACAAGTTCCTGATCATCGACGAGGCGCAGAACCTGACGCCGAAGCAGATGAAGACGCTGGTCACGCGCGCCGGTCCCGGCACCAAGATCCTGTGCCTGGGCAATATCGCGCAGATCGACACGCCCTACCTCACCGAAGGCTCGAGCGGCCTGACCTACGTGGTCGACCGCTTCAAGGGCTGGAGCCACGGCGGCCATGTCACGCTGGCGCGCGGCGAGCGTTCGCGCCTGGCGGATCACGCTAGCGACGTGCTGTAAAACGCCTCAAAAACACCGTATTTCAAAACCGCGTCCTGAAAAAAGGGCGCGGTTTTTTTTCGTCGTGATAGACAGCGACATCCCTACTCCCTTTCACCTACCGACAAAAAAAGTTGCTATAAGGATATAGTTTTATGATAATTGAGCATTAATCTTAATTGGAGATGCTTGTGGCCTACACTAGCTCGGATGATTACGCCAGCGATACATCGACGCAAGGATCTCTGACCGTCGGCGGTCGGATAACAGGCAATATTGAATTGCCGAATGATACTGACTGGTTCAGGGTGATGCTACAGGCTGGCGTCACGTATATATTCGACCTGACCGGCGCCGATGGCGGCGGCGGTACTCTCGGGGCAGGCAGCGGCGAAGCCCGGCTGAGCCTGTTCGATAGGAGCGGTTTCATCGTCGACTCCGCGATCGACAACGGCATCGGTGGCGACCCGCGCCTGTCGTTCACACCGACGACTAGTGGTGTTTATTTCGTCGAAGCATCTGACCTGCTCGACAAGACAGGGACCTACACGATCAAGGCAAGCATCTCGTCCGTTCAGGACGATTATCCCGCCAACACAACGACTGTCGGCAATCTCACCGTTGGCGGACGAGTCCAAGGCAATATCGAGCTGCCGAACGACAAGGACTGGTTCAAGGTCACGCTACAGGCAGGTACGACCTACGTATTCGACCTGACCGGCGCCGATGGCGGCGGCGGTACTCTCG
>DAMAFT010000224.1:0-2818 GCA_031995805.1 Massilia sp. | reverse complement strand
CCGCCACGGACGACTTTTCGAACAACACATCGACGTCGGGAAGTCTCGCCGTCGGTGGACAAGTCAAAGGCAATATCGAGCTGCCGAACGACAAGGATTGGTTCAAGGTCGCGCTGCAGGCAGGTACGACCTACGTATTCGACCTGGCCGGCGCCGACGGCGGCGGCGGCACCCTTGGGGCAGGCAGTGGCGAAGCGCGTCTCAGCCTGTTCGACAGGAACGGCTTCATCATCGACTCTGCGATCGACAATGGCATTGGCGGCGACCCGCGCCTGTCTTTCACCCCGACGACCAGCGGAACCTATTTCCTCGAAGCGTCCGACCTGTTGGACAAGACAGGCACTTACACAGTCAAGGCAATTGCGGCATCGAGCATCCCTGTTCACAACACCGGTTCCCCAGCAGCAGACATCCTGTTCGGTGGCAGTGCCGACGACACCTTGCGTGGAGGGGGCGGCAACGACAAACTGGTCGGCGGCGGCGGGAACGATACGTTGGATGGAGGATCCGGCCTCGACATCGCCATCTATGCAGGTACGCGCAACGCTTATTCGATCTCGCGGACGCTAGACGGTTTCCTGATCACGGATCAAGCCGGGGGCGACGGCAAGGACAATCTTGTCGATATCGAACGCATCCAGTTCAACGACACTGTCTATGCACTCGATATCGATGGAACAGCCGGTCAGGTTTACCGCCTCTACCAAGCAGCGTTCGACCGCGTTCCGGATGCCAAAGGTCTCGGTTTCTGGATCAATGCAATCGACAACGGAACCAGCCTACGCCAAATTGCCGAGGGATTCACAGTCTCGCAGGAATACCTGACTGCATATGGTAGCAATGCCGGCACGCTGGAACTGGTCACACATTACTACGAAAATATCCTGCACCGCACACCGGAAGCCGCCGGACTCGACTTCTGGGTCAACGTCCTTCTGCGCAAGGATGCGTCCGTACCAGAAGTCCTTGCGTCCATCAGCGAAAGCGCAGAAAACATCGCCGGCCTGGCCTCGATCATCGGTAACGGCTTCGCTTATACCCCATACGGCAGTTGAGACGCGCGGCTCCTCAGCAATACCCAGGAGCCGCACGGTATTTCCGGAACGACAAACGGCAACGTCAACGCACCACGCAATCCACCGTCGACGGCACCTGGACCTGGCCGCCGCCCGCCAGCGGTTCGCCCGGCCCCGCGCCGAACGCCGGCGGCGGCGTGAACTGCAGCCCCGGATTCTGCGGTACCAGCACCGGCGCCCGGGTGAACGACGGCACGTAGCCGAACTGGCCGGCCTGGAAGTCCAGCGCGCCGCCGCCGTTGGCGACGACGATGGCGCCGTCCATCACCTGCACGTACAGGCCCGGCGCCGATCCGCCCATGGGCACGGGCGGAGCCGATGGCGCCGGCGGCGCCCATTCCACGACGAAGGTAGTGCCGCGGATGCCGATCGTCGCCGCCGGTGTCTTCAGCGAGAACTTGTCCTTGTTGCGCTTGCCCAGCAGGCCGGTGATGGAGCGCAGGCCGCCCTTCACCAGGTTGAAGGAGGCGCTGTCGCCGTCCGGCTTGCCGGCGTCGTAGGCGAAGTTCTCGATGCGGAACGTAGTGCCGGGCTTGAGCGTGATCTCGCTGTTGTCGACGAAGCGGATCTGCGCGTAGGTCGCCTTTTCCGCCACCAGCGTGTCGCCGTTCTCCACCGTCGACTGGCGCGCCAGCACCTTCACGGTGCCGTCGGCCTTGCGGTCGAGCAGCGGGCCGCTCAGGTTGAGCACCGTCCCGACGGCCGTTCCGGCCCAGGTCGGCGCGCCGGACAGCAGCAGGAACGCGCCCAGGAGCGCCGCGGAGATGGTCCGGCACGCGTGCCGGCGCATCTCAGTTGCAGTAGTTCTTGGTTGCTGGCTTGTCATGACTGGTTCCTGTGGATTGCGCTTGCTCCGGCCCCGCCGGCTTGTCGTTGGCGGCCGCCTTGCCGGCGCCGTCCGCCGGCTGGCTGGCGCCGGCGCCCGGCAACGCCGGTACACCGCGGTTGATCAGTTGCACGGCTGCCTGCTCGACCTGGGCGACCGGGGCGCCCGGCGTCTGCAGGCCGCCGCCGCTGACGATCACGCACGCGGCGTCGCCCGGATGGGTGCTGCAGAACGAGGCGTTCGGCAGCACCGCCTGGCAACCGGCCGTCGCCGGCGCCACCGCGCACTGCGCCAGCGTGGGCAGGCGCACTTCGCAGCCTTGCAGGCTGGGGCTGCCGATGCACTGGTCCAGCGTGGGCAGCACGGCCTGGCAGCCGGCGCGCGCACTGTCGGCCACGCACTGGGTGATGGTCGGCAGCACCGCCTGGTAACCGGCGCGTGCCGGATCGGCTGCGCACTGGGCGATGGTCGGCAGCACGGCCTGGCAGCCGGCGCGGGACGGGTCCGCCACGCACTGCGCCACGCTCGGCAGCACCGCCTGGCAGCCGGCGCGGGATGGGTCGGCTGCGCACTGGGCGATGGTCGGCAGCACGGCCTGGCAACCTGTACGCGACGGATCGGCCACGCACTGCGCCACGGTCGGCAACACGGCCTGGCAACCTGCGCGCGCCGGATCGGCCACGCACTGCGCGACGGTCGGCAGCACGGCCTGGCAACCTGCGCGGGACGGGTCGGCCACGCATTGCGCGACGGTCGGCAGCACGGCCTGGCAGCCGGCGCGGGACGGGTCGGCTGCGCACTGCGCAACGGTCGGCAGTACGGCCTGGCAGCCGGCGCGGGATGGGTCGGCCACGCACTGCGCCACGGTCGGCAGCACGGCCTGGCAACCTGCGCGGGACGCATCGGCCACGCATTG
>DAMAFT010000223.1:0-7303 GCA_031995805.1 Massilia sp. | reverse complement strand
CCAATCCGACATCAAGCAAACCGGCCTTGCGATCGCAGACTGGCATGCCTGCTACGACCGCTTCGTGGACCGCGTGAACGATGCGCTACCGCCGGGCAAGCGGATCCCGGCCGACGTCGTCGACATGATGACCCCTGCCGAGGGCAAGCAGGCGCAACAGCACCTGGACGCCGTGTACAGCAAGCTCATCAAGGACGCCCAGCAGGAAGCCGAGCGCTTTGCCAAGGAAGAAGCTGCCTGGCACAAGGCAACCGAAACCTACGTCAAGACAGAATCCATCCGCAATGATGGCGGCCGCGACGAACTCAAGCGGATGATGGAAATGCGCCGCCAGGTCGGCTACACGGTCCGTAACGTGACGCCGCCACCTGCGCAATAGACCAGTCCCTGCCCTGGTCCTCGTACAGGGTGTGATGACTGTTACTTTCCGTCGGTTGAGCATGGCAGGCGAGTCCGGTTATGATCGGATTCTTGCTTGCCATTATTTTGTTTACCGATGAAATCCTTACTTGCCAGTTTCCTTTGTTTGAGTATCGGCATCGCCGGGGCCGCCCGCGCCGATGAATTGGCCGATGCCGATGCCCTGTTTGCCAAGAAAGCCTATCCCGAGGCGCTGCAAAAATACACCAAGCTGGCCAATGCCGGCAACGTGATGGCGCAACAGCACTTGGGTGAGATGTATTTCTATGGCGAGGCCGGCGCGGTCGACATGGACAAGGCGGCCGAGTGGTTTCGCAAGGCTGCGGCAAAGGGCAATGCAGTGGCGGTCGCGTCGCTCGAACTCATCAAGCAGCGTGGCGCGCGCCGCGCCGACCTCGATTACTGGATCGCCAAATACGACGGCTCCGACTTGCGTACGGGAGACTACCGCTGCCCGGCGCCACGCTTCCCGGCCATGTCCAAGGTCAACGAGGATATCGATCGCTACAGCGCGCGGATGACGGAATGGCAGAACTGCCACAACCGCTTCGTGAACTACCTGAACGGTGCGTTGCCGCTGACCAAGCGTATTCCGGAGGACGTGGCCAAGCTGATGACCAAGGACGAGATGGACCGCGCCACGCAGCACCTGGAGGAAGTGGGCCAACGTGTCGCGGAGGATACGCAGGTCGGCGGCAAACTGGTGGTGGCCGACTTCACGGCCTGGCGCAATGCTACCGAAGCCTATATCAAGGAGCACAACGACATCGTCAACAGCGGGCCGTCGGAAGAGCGCCAGCGCGATATCGACGCACGTCGTAGCAATTACTCTAAATAATCAAAAGAAGTGTGCTGCAGGAGCAGGGTAGGCCCCGATTTCGCCTGGGGGTCCTGATCCTGGAGTCACCGGCGGTCGAGCCGCCGGACGCCTAGTGCCACGACCGCATCAGCCCCACCGCCAGCCCCTCGAGCGCGAACTCGTCGTTCTGCGGATCGACGGTGATGACGGAAAAGTCCGGGTTTTCCGGCAGCAGTTCGATCATGCCGCCGGTCTTGCGATAGCGCTTGACGGTGACTTCGTCGCCGATGCGCGCGACCACGATCTGGCCGTTCTTGGCGCTGTCGACCTTCTTGACGGCCAGGAAATCGCCGTCGCAGATGCCGGCGTCGCGCATCGACCACCCCTTGACCTTGAGCAGGAAGTCCGGCTTGGCGGAAAACATGGCCGGGTCGACCGAATAGTTCGCCTCGACGTGTTCCTGGGCCAGGATGGGCGAGCCAGCGGCGACGCGGCCGACCAGCGGCAGCGACATCAGCAGGGCGGCGGGGACGCTGGGCACTGCTTCTGGCGCCGTAGCGCCGACACTGGCGCCCACGAGGCGGATGCCGCGCGACGTGCCCGGGGAGATTTCGATCGCACCCTTGCGGGCCAGGGCCTGCAGGTGTTCCTCGGCGGCGTTGGCCGAGCGGAAGCCAAGCTCCTGGGCGATCTCGGCGCGGGTCGGCGGGAAGCCGGTATTGTCGATCGCTTCCTTGATCAGGTTGAGGATCTGTTCTTGCCGTGCGGTGAGCTTAAGCATGGGTCAATGTCTGGTTGGTGCAAAAAACACGGCGGATTGCCGCTAGGGGATCAGACTGTATTTTTGTACAGTATTGCGCCGCGCGCAAGGGGAATCCCGCATTTTTTTCGCATTGCACTACATAAAGATCCTGCCGGCGACGCCAGCCGGCAGGCGCGACAAAGCGATTGAGCTCTTGACCTTTTTGAGGTTATAATGTTTGGCTTTCCCTTCCCACACTCGTCTTGACGCCGAGGTGGGCATTTGTTTAAACGTCCTAAAGGAGTTTTCATGCGTCATTATGAAATCGTGTTTATCGTCCACCCGGACCAGAGCGAACAAGTCCCGGCGATGATCGAACGCTACAAGACCACGGTCACCTCGCGCGGCGGCAACATCCACCGCGTCGAAGACTGGGGCCGCCGTCAAATGGCGTACCAGATCCAGAAGCTGCCGAAGGCACACTACATCTGCATGAACATCGAGTGCGACAACGAGACCCTGGTCGAGCTGGAAACCGCATTCAAGTTCAATGATGCCGTTCTGCGTCATCTGACCGTCAAGATGAAGAAAGCAGAAACCGCACCGTCGCCGATGATGAAATCGGTGCAGCGCGAAGACGCAGCCAAGAGCCACCGTGCAGAAGCAGCCGCTCCTGCAGCTGCCCCGGCCGCCGCTGCCTAAGATTTTTTCCAGGAATTCGTAACAAGCAGTAGTAGAACCGGGTGAATCAGCTCCAGCTCGTGGCGACCATCGCCGAGCGTGATGTCCTGCGCTACACCCCGGCCGGCGTGCCGATCGTTTCAGCCGTCCTGATGCACAGTTCGCATCAGCGCGAGGCGGGGATCGATCGCCTGGTCGAGTTCGAAGTTCCCGCGTTCGCCGCGGGCGAGATTTCGGGCAGGTTCGGAAACGCCGAGCTCGGCGCCAGCTACCGCTTCGATGGATTCCTCGCACGAAAAAATCGCAACAGCAAAGCCCTGGTGTTTCACATCATTGATTTCAGTGCCGCCTAGTTCGGCAATTTAGATATACAGGAGCCTCGAAATGGCATTCGGTAAAAAGTTCGACAAAAACAAAGCCAAAGAAAAACTGAAGCGCAAGCAGCAGAACCCGCTGTTCAAGCGCAAGAAGTTCTGCCGCTTCACCGCTGCAGGCGTGGAACAGGTCGACTACAAGGACGTCGACACCCTGAAGGACTTCGTCCAGGAAAACGGCAAGATCATGCCGGCCCGCCTGACCGGCACCAAGGCGCACTACCAGCGCCAAGTGGACACCGCCATCAAGCGCGCCCGTTACCTGGCCCTGCTGCCGTACACCGATCTGCACAACGCCTGATCGGCACGTGTAGTCAGAGAACCTGGAGAATAATATGCAAGTGATCCTGCTGGAAAAAGTCGTCAACGTCGGCAACCTGGGCGACGTCGTCAAGGTCAAGGACGGTTACGCACGTAACTTCCTGATCCCGCAAAAAATGGCCCGCCGCGCTACCCAAGCCGCCGTCGCCGAATTCGAAGTCAAGCGCGCCGAGCTGGAAAAGGCAGCCGCCGAGAAACTGGCAGCCGCACAAGGCCAGGGCGAGAAGCTGAACGGCATGACCGTCACCATCGCCCAGAAAGCCGGCGTCGACGGCCGCCTGTTCGGTTCCGTGACCAACTTCGACATCGCCGAAGCGCTGAGCAAGCAAGGCTTCGCCGTCGAAAAGGCGCAAGTGCGCATGCCGACCGGCCCGCTGAAGACCACCGGCGAGCACCCGGTTGCCGTTGCCCTGCACACCGACGTCGTCGTCGACGTGACCATCTCGGTCGTGGGCGAAGCTGCCTAAATCGTTCTGTTGTTAGAATGAATAAAAAGCCGGGTTCGCCCGGCTTTTTGCTTTTAAAAAACTCACCAATGATTTCAGCGGCCGTTGGGGAACAGGTATAATGCCGGCCATGAACTCCCCAGCAGACCCGCAGATCGAGTCGCTCCGCATTCCCCCGCATTCCATCGAAGCAGAACAGTCCGTCATCGGCGGCCTGCTGCGCGACAATGCGGCGTGGGACCGCATTGCCGACTTCATGCATGCGGAAGACTTCTACCGCTACGACCACCGGATCATCTTCGAACAGATGGTCCGCCTGATCAACGCCGGCAAGCCGGCGGACGTGATCACGGTCTACGAAGCGCTCGTCCAGCTCGGCAAGGCCGAGGAAGTGGGCGGCCTGCAGTATCTCAACGCGATGGCGCAGAACACGCCATCGGCCGCCAACATCCGCCGTTATGCCGAGATCGTGCGCGATCGCGGCGTGCTGCGCCAGCTGATCACCGTCGCCGACGAAGTCTCCGGCAAGGCCTTCAATCCGCAGGGCGCGGAAGTCAAGCAGATCCTCGACGAGGCCGAGTCGCGCATCTTCGCGATCGCCGAGCAGGGCGCGCGCGGCGCCCAGGGCTGGCTGCCGGTGCAGCCGCTGCTGACCCAGGTGGTCGAGCGCATCGACGAGCTCTACAGCCGCGAAAACCAGGGCGAGATCACCGGCGTGCCGACCGGCTTCATCGACCTCGACAAGATGACCTCGGGCCTGCAGGCGGGCGACCTCGTCATCGTCGCCGGCCGTCCGTCGATGGGCAAGACGGCGTTCTCCGTCAACATCGGCGAGAACGTCGCCGTCGACGCCGGCCTGCCGGTCGCGATCTTCTCGATGGAGATGGGCGGCGTGCAGCTGGCGATGCGTATGCTCGGCTCGATCGGCCAGCTCGACCAGCACCGCCTGCGGACCGGCAAGCTGACCGACGAGGACTGGCCGCGCCTGACCCATGCGATCCAGAAGATGAACGACGCCCAGATCTTCATCGACGAGACGCCGGCGCTGAACCCGATCGAGATGCGCGCCAGGGCGCGCCGCCTGGCGCGCCAGTGCGGCAAGCTTGGCCTGATCATCGTCGACTACCTGCAGCTGATGCAGGGTTCCAAGCCGGGCGACAACCGCGCTTCCGAGATTTCCGAGATTTCCCGGAGCCTGAAGGGCCTGGCCAAGGAACTGGGTTGCCCGGTGATCGCGCTGTCGCAGCTGAACCGCTCGCTGGAACAGCGCCCCAACAAGCGCCCGGTCATGTCCGACCTGCGCGAATCGGGCGCGATCGAGCAGGATGCGGACGTGATCATCTTCCTGTATCGTGACGAAGTTTACAACCCGGACTCGCCCGACAAAGGTACTGCCGAAATCATCATCGGCAAGCAGCGTAACGGCCCGATCGGCGCCATTCGCCTGACCTGGATGGGCATGTACACCAAGTTCGGCAACTACAGCGGCAGCCTGGGAATTTACCAGGGCGATTGACGCCGCATACGACCGCAGGGCACCGACCCTGTGGCCTTTCCCAAGAAGTCCCAAGAGAAACACCAACGGAGAACTACAATGTTTGGACGCCTCATGCCCACGGAGGGCAAGTTTTTTGACCTGTTCAACCAGCACGCTGCCCTGTGCGTGAAGGGTGCGCACGAGATGGTCGGCCTGATGACCAATTTCGACGACCTGGAAAACCGCACGCACGCCGTGGAAAGCATCGAAAAACAGGCGGACAAGATCACGTACGCCACCGTCGACCTGCTGCACAAGACCTTCATCACTCCGCTCGACCGCGACGACATCCACAAGCTGATCACGCGCATGGACGACATCCTGGACATGATGGAAGACGCGGCCCAGACCGTGTCGCTGTACGACCTGCATGCGGTGACGCCGGAGGCGAAGCGCCTGGCCGAGCTGTGCCTGTCGTGCTGCCTGAAGGTGCAGGAAGCGGTCTCGATGCTGCACGACATGGACAATGCGCCGAAGATCGTCGCCATCTGCGAAGAGATCGACCGCTTCGAGTCGGACGCCGACCACGTGATGCGCGCCGCCATGTCCAAGCTGTTCCGCGACGAACCGGACGTGCGCAACCTGATCAAGATGAAGGCGATCTACGAGATCCTGGAAACCGTGACCGACCGCTGCGAAGACGTGGCCAACATCATCGAAGGCATCATCGTCGAAAACGCGTAAGCGTCGTTCGAGCGAAACAACCATGGATACTGTTAACATCAGCATTTATGTGCTGGGCATGCTGGTGGTGCTGGCACTCATCTTCGACTTCATGAACGGCTTCCACGACTCGGCGAACTCGATCGCCACCGTCGTGTCGACCGGCGTCCTGAAGCCGCAGCATGCCGTCGCGATGGCCGCCTTCTTCAACTTCATCGCGATCTTCGTGGTCAACATGAAGGTCGCGCAGACCATCGGCAAGGGCACCATCGACCCGAGCGTGGTCGATCACTACGTCATCTTCGGCGCCCTGGTCGGCGCGATTTCCTGGAACCTGATCACCTGGTATTACGGCATCCCGTCCTCGTCCTCGCACGCCCTGATCGGCGGCCTGGTGGGCGCCGCTGTGGCCAAGGCCGGCACCGGCTCGCTGATCTCCGGCGGCCTGCTCAAGACCGTCGCCTTCATCGTGGTCGCGCCGCTGCTGGGCTTCGTGCTCGGTTCGGTGATCATGCTGATCGTGGCCTGGGTCTTCGTGAAGGCGACGCCGCGCAAGGTCGACGGCCTGTTCCGTAAACTCCAGCTGGTCTCGGCCGCGGCCTACTCGCTGGGCCACGGCGGCAACGATGCACAAAAAACCATGGGCATCATCTGGATGCTGCTGATCGCCGCCGGTTACGTCAGCGCCAACGACGCCCATCCGCCGGCCTGGGTCATCATCTCGTGCTACGCCGCGATCGCCTTCGGCACGCTGTTCGGCGGCTGGCGCATCGTCAAGACCATGGGCCAGAAGATCACCAAGCTCAAACCCGTGGGCGGCTTCTGCGCCGAGACCGGCGGCGCCATCACGCTGCTGATGGCCAGCTTCTGGGGCGTCCCGGTCTCGACCACCCACACCATCACCGGCGCCATCGTCGGCGTCGGCTCGGCGCAGAAGGCGTCGGCCGTGCGCTGGGGCGTGGCCGGCAACATCGTCTGGGCGTGGATCTTCACCATCCCGGCCGCCGCCTTCATGTCGGCGATCGCGTGGTGGATCGGCACCAAGATCCTGTAAGGCAGGCCAGGCATGAAAAAAAGGCGGGATGTCCCGCCTTTTTTCATGTCCTTCGAACGCTGCGCCGGATCACTGGAACGGCAGCGGCGCCGGTGCCGGATTGGCCAGCATCTCCTGCTCGAAGGATTTCTTGTCGACGATGCTCACGTTCGACGCGGGGCCGTTCGGACGCGCGATGCGCGAGCCGGTATAGCCGACGGCATTGGCCAGCGCCATCTTGCCGGACGGGCCAGGCGTATCGAAGCTGGCGCAGCCCGACAGCAGGA
>DAMAFT010000222.1:0-7306 GCA_031995805.1 Massilia sp. | reverse complement strand
GGCGCGGCCAGCTGCCGGTGTTCATCCCGAACTACTACCGCGGCGCGTACAAGGAATATCCGCGCACGGCCGGGCGCTCGAGCCAGCTGTTCAACACCGGCACCGTGTCCTGGGTCTACCGCAGCATCATCGAGGGCCTGTGCGGCCTGAAGGGCGACGCCGGCGGCCTGGCGGTGAACCCGCAGCTGCCGGCGCACTGGCCGGGAATGCGGATGCGGCGCGACTTCCGCGGGGCGCGCTTCGACGTGACCGTGACGCGCGGCGGCGTGCAGCAGGTGGAGGTGCGCTGCGACGGGGTGCTGCAGGAAGGGGCGCGCATCGACCGCATCGAGGCGGGACGGACCTACCGGGTCGAGGTGGCGGTGCCGTGATGCCGCCTGGCGACGCGCCTGCCCGGCGCGCCGCCGCAGCCGCTCGCTCACTTCACGTTAATGAACGGCACCGCTCCACCGGCCACGTTGGGCAGCTTGCCATCCCACTTCTCGATGGCCATGCGCTGGTTTTCCATCTCGCGCAGGCGGATCAGTTCCGGCGTCACCTGCTGGCGCTGGATGGCCAGCGACTCGGCCTCGGCGCGGGCCTGCGCCACGCGCTGGCGCGCCTCGACCTCGATGCGCTGCAGGTCGCGTTCCGCCTTCAGCTTGAGCTGCTCGGCCGTGGTCTTGGCCTCGATCGCGTCGTTGAACGACTTCGAGAAATTGAAGTTCACGATGGAGAACTCGTCGACCACGATCCCGTGCCGGGCCAGGCGCTCGCGCAGCTGCGTCACGATCTGGTCGCGCACGTCGGTGCGCTTGGCCACCAGTTCCTCGGCGGTGAAGCGCGCGGTGACGGCCTTCACGGCTTCCTGCACGGCCGGGATGATGATGCGCGGACCGGGCTCGTTGCCCAGGTCGCGGAACACTGTCACCGCGCCTTCCGGCTTGACGTGGTAGTTCAACGCCACCCGCGTGTGCACGGTCTGCAGGTCGCGCGAGGCGGCGTCGCCTTCGCCTTCGCCCTTCTGGATCGAGACGTTGACCAGGTTCAGCTTCTGCGCCATCGGAATGCGCAGGTGCAGGCCCTCGCTCAGCACGTCGGCGCTCGGGCTGCCGAACGTGGTCATCACGCCCCGGTAGCCGGCCGGCACGGCCGCGAACGGGGCCAGCGCCCACAGCAGCAGCAGGACGATGACGATACCGATGGCCTTCAGTGGCGCACGCTGCATGTTCGATTTCCTTTCGAGTCGGGTTCTCCGGTACACGGTCCGGGTCGTCACGCAAGACGTTGACGACAAGCAAAGTGTATCGTAACTTTCTGTAAAGAAAAATCAGAAATATCCGAGATTGTCCTGCGAAAAAATTTGCGGATGAGCAAGATGCGCCTGCAGGAAATCGACGAAGGCGCGCACCTTGGGCGTGAGCGCCGCGCGGTCGGAGACGCAGGCGTAGATGCGCAAGGGCTCGGGCACCGCGCGCGGCACGGCGCCGGCGGCGTCGCCGGCGAACAGCGCCACCAGGCGGCCCGCTTCGACCAGCGGCATGGCGACGAAGCTGGCGAGACGCGCGATGCCGCCGCCGTTGAGCGCGATCTGGGCCAGCACGTCGATGTCGTCGCTGATGAATTCGGCGTTGACGGCGGCATCGAAGCGTTCGCCATCGCGCACGAAACCCCAGGGCAGGAACCGTCCGTCGGTCGGGTAGCGCAGCACCAGGCAGGCGTGGTCGCGCAAGTCTTCCGGCGCCGCCGGCATACCGGCCCGCTCCAGGTAGGCCGGCGCGGCGCAGATCACGAAGGGACGCGCGGCGATCTCCCTGGCCACCAGGCCGTCGGCCAGCTGCGCCTGGATGCGGAGGCTGACGTCGATCCGTTCCTGCACGTGATCGACGCGGCGATCGGTACCGACCACTTCGATGCGCAGGCCGGGATAGCGCGCCTTGAACGCCGGCAACAGCGGCGCCAGCACGTGGCGGCCGAAAGCCGGCGTCGTCGCGATGCGCAGGCGGTCCTGCAGGTCCATGCCGGGGCCGACGGCCTGGCGCGCCAGGTCCAGCTCGCGCGGGATGTGCCGTACCCGTTCGTAGTAGAGCGTCCCGGCCGCGGTCGGGGCCAGGCGCCGCGTGGTGCGCGTCAGCAGGCGCGTCGCCAGGTGCGCCTCCAGGCGCGCGACGTTCTGGCTGACCGCCGCCGCGCTGATCCCGAGGGCGCGCGCGGCGGCGGCGATCGAGCCGGTTTCCACGACGCGCACGAAACTGCCGATCGCTCCGACGATGTTCATGCCGTGCTCCCCTCTTCATTCATAAGATTTTCTTTACGATCCATCAAGTCACGCCCCACTGGCGCCGTGGCCGGCACATCGGTAGCCTGCGCTCTCGATCTCTTGCCAGACAAAAAGGAAGACCTCCATGTTACCGAAGAACGGAAGACAACCGCCGGCCAGGCTGCCGAAAGCCTTCACTCCCTACGTGTTCGCCCTGTACATGGCGCCGATCATGTCTTTCCTGATGTGCCTGGTAATCACGTACGCCGAATCCGGCCTGGGCGCCGATTACATGGGAAATGTGATGAATGCATACCGGATCGCGATGCCGGCCGCCTTCGTGTGCATCCTGGTCGTACGCCCGCTCGTGGCGCGGCTGGTGGCGCTGAGCGTCCGCGCCTGAAACAGCGCAAAAAAAAGGCCGATGCACCCGCGTGCCCGGCCCGAAGAGGAGACATTGAATCGCCGGCGCCCGGCGCGCGACAGCGCGCTTGGTAGCGCTAACAATCAATGCGTTGAGTGTAACGTTTCCAAGGAAAATGTAAAGAGCCCTGCCGAAAAAATCAGGCGCTCTCGCGCTCGCGCAGCGTGAAGCCCAGGTCGACCCGCGTCGCGCGCGGCACGCGCCCGCCGACCACGTCGAGCAACAGCGTTGCCGCTTCGTAGCCGATGCGGTAGCGCGGGGTGTCGACCGTCGTCAGCGACGGCACCATCCAGGCCGATGCCGGCAGGTCGTTGAAGCCGGCGATCGCCACGTCCTGCGGCACGCGGATGCCCTGGCGCTGGCAATAATAGATGGCGCCGTGCGCAAGGTCGTCGTTACAGCAGAACACGGCGTCGCAATCGGGCAGCGTTTCCAGCGCCTGGCGCATCAGTTCCGCGCCGAGCGCGATCGTCGACGGTTCCGGCGTCATGATTTCCAGGCGCGGGTCGGCCGTGCCGGCCGCGCGCATCGCCTGGCGGTAGCCGTCGGCGCGGCGCAGCGTACGTTCGTCCAGCTGGGCGCCGATGAAGGCGATGCGCCGGTAGCCGCGCGCCAGCAGGTGGCGCGTCAGGGCATTGCCGGCGTCGAGCTGCGAAAAGCCGACCGACATCCGGCCGGTGTCCGCCTCGTCGGCCAGGTCCATCATCGATACGGCCGGGACGCGCGAGCCGGCCAGCATGCGCGCCACCTCCGGGCTGTGGCTCAGCGAGGACAGCAGGATGCCGTCCGGGTTCGACTGCAGGTAGGTGCGCAGCAGCTTTTCCTCCTGGGCGTCCGAATAGCGCGTATTGCCGATCAGGAGCTGGTAGTCGCCGGCCGCCAGCGCATCCTGGATGCCGTCCAGCACCGCCGTGAACACGACGTTCGACAGCGACGGCACCAGTGCCACGATCACGCGCGACTGGGCCGAGGCCAGTGCGCGCGCGGCCCGGTTGGGCACGTAGCCCAGTTCGGCCACCGCCCGCTCCACCTTGGCCCGCGTCGCTTCCGACACCAGCCGCGGCTGGCTCAGCGCGCGCGACGCCGTCATCGTCGATACGCCGGCGTGGGCGGCCACCTCTTCCAGCGTGGTCCTGCCGGTTCCCCTCATCTTTCCTGCCGTTGCTCGGTTCATCGTCCTCGTTTCGGTTTGCGGCAGCCTCGCGGCCGGACCTGCGATTGCGCCATGGATTGGCAATTTTGTCAATGATGCGCCAGGCGGTCTCCGCGCCATGGCCGCCACCATCATCCACGTTCCACCCCGAATGGACAAGGGGATCCCATGCGCGCCTGGCGTCATGTACGACACTTCCTGCGCCGGCTCCACGTAATTTCCGATCGTCCGCACCGGACACCGTCCTGCCGTGGCAGGTCCATCCAGCACGGGAGGCCATCATGCCGAGCAAGCAGGATTCGACGGGGCCGGGGCATCAACGGCAGCAACGACGACGATCTCAGCGACGTCGGCACCGGCAGCGCGGACGCCGCCACTTCCCCGCCACCGCGCAGTGCGCGGCAGGCGCCTTCCTCCCCGCGCGTATCCTCCAACGACAAGACAATGCAACAAATGTTGCGTTTTTACACTTATGTTGAATAGTTGCCTCAAGGAATTGTTATAATCACGCCGCCCGCCGAGGACCCGCGCAGCAGCATTCCCGGCCCCGACTGGAACGAGACGATGAACGCGCCGCCCTCCCACGCAAGCAACCACGCAAGCAACCAGGCAAGCACGCAGCCCAGCGCCGCAGACCATATCGCCCACATCGACCACGCCTTCGACCTGATGGCCCTGCTCGACCCGGCCGGCCGGATCCTGCGCGTGAACGCGGCGGCCCGCGACATCCTCGGCTACGCGCCGCACGAGATGACGGGCCGCCACGTCCACGACTTCGTGCATGCGGGGGACCGCGCCGCACTGGAAGCGCTCGGCATCGCCAGCCGCGCCGGCGCACCCTGCCGCGAACGCGAGATGCGCTGCGTGCGGCGCGATGGCGCCGAAGTGCTGCTGGCAATGTCGGGGCGCTGGTCGGCCGACCGCAGCGTCATGTATGCGAGCGCGCGCGACGTCACCGAACACCGCCGCGCGCTCGGCGAACTGGCGCAGTCGCGCGCGCGCATCGACGCCATGCTGGAGAGCATCGGCGACGCCTTCTTCGCCGTCGACCGCGACTGGCGCGTCACCTACGTCAACCGCAAGTGCGCGGAATTCGTCGGCATCGACGCCCGCGCCAGCCTCGGGCTGCACATGCTGCAGGTCGCCCCCGCGCTCGAGGACACCGCGCTGCTGCAGTTCTACCGCGATGCAATGGCCGGCACCCGGCCGGCCGCCACCGAGGCCTGGTGGGAGCCGTCGCAGCGCTGGGTCGAGGTGCGCGCCTATCCCGGCCAGGACGGCCTGTCCGTCTATTTCCACGACATCACGCGCCAGCGCCTGGCCGCCGAGGCCGTGCGCCGCAGCGAACAGCGCTTCCGCGAGGTGATCGAGATGACGCCGTCCGGCTATGTGCGCGCCGGTCCGGACGGCGCGATCGTCGACGTCAATCCGTCGCTGCGGCGCCTGTGCGGCCGCACGCGCCAGGAACTCGTCGGCAGTCTGGTGGGCGCGCTGTTCGAGCACGCGCCGTGGGAAGGCCTGCAGGCCGACCCGTCCGGTGCCACCACCGTGCGCGGGGTCGAGGCCACGCTGCGCCACGCCGGCGGCGGCGCGGTGCACGTGCTGTTCAACGGCAGCGTGCAGCACGACCCGCGGGGCCGCCTGGAGTGCGTCACCGGGCTGATGACCGACATCACCGCGCGCAAGCAGGCCGAGAGCCGCCTGCGCGAACTGGCCACGCACGACACCCTCACCGGCCTGCCCAACCGCGCGCTGCTGCACGAACGGGTCCAGCGCATGCTCGACGCCTGCCCGGAAAACGGCCGCGTGGCCGTGCTGTTCCTCGACCTCGACCGCTTCAAGGAAGTCAACGACTCGTTCGGCCACGACCTGGGCGACGTGCTGCTGTGCGAAGTGGCCACGCGCCTGCGCGCGGCACTGCGCCCGGACGACGTCATCGCCCGCCTCGGCGGCGACGAGTTCGTGGTCGCCGCGCCGGACCTCGCGCCCGCCGGCGCCGATGCCGCCGCCATCGCCGCACGCCTGCTCGACGCCCTCACCGCGCCGGTGCGCGTGGGCGGCCAGGACGTGATCATCGGGGCCTCGATCGGCATCGCCGTGTACCCGCAGGACGCCGCCACGCGCGAAGGCCTGTTCCAGGCGGCCGACACGGCGATGTACCGCGCCAAGGGTACCGGCCGCAACCGCTACTGCCTGTTCGAGCCGGGCATGACGCTGGCGACCCAGGCGCGCATGGCGCTCGAGCTGGCGCTGCGCCCCGCGCTGGCGCGCGCCGAATTCGAGCTGCACTACCAGCCGCGCGTGGACCTGCGCTCCATGGCCGTGGTCGGGCTGGAAGCGCTGGTGCGCTGGAACCATCCGGAACTGGGGCGCATCGGCCCGGGCGAATTCATCGGCATCGCCGAGGAGACCGGCCTGATCGTCGGCATCGGGCGCTGGGTGCTGGGCGAAGCCTGCCGCCAGACGCAGCGCCTGGTCGAACGCCACGGGCGGCCGATGCGCGTGTCGGTCAACGTGTCGGCGCGCCAGCTCGCGCTGCCGGGCTTCGTCGGCGACGTACGCGACCAGCTGGCCGCCAGCGGCCTGGCGCCGCACTGCCTGGAACTGGAACTGACCGAAAGCGCCCTGATCGAGGACATGGACCGCACCGCCGCCATGCTGGCCGAACTGCAGGGCCTGGGCGTCAAGCTCGCCGTCGACGACTTCGGCACCGGCTATTCCTCGCTGGCCTACCTGCGCCGTTTCCCGATCGACGTGCTCAAGCTGGACCGTTCCTTCGTGCTGCAGGACGACGGCCGCATCAGCGCCTTCGACTTCGTCAAGGCATTCGTGGACATGGCGCACGCGCTGCGCATGTCGGTGGTGGCCGAGGGCGTGGAAACCGTCGAGGTGCTGGACTTCCTGCGCGCCGCCGCCTGCGACGAGGCGCAGGGCTACCTGCTGGCGCGGCCGATGCCGCTGGCGCAGCTGGAAGCGCTGCTGCAGCAGGACGCCACCGTGCATCCCCGCCCCCACGCGTAGGGTGGTCGGCTCCACCCGCCCCGGTGGCTGGCCGGGCGGCGCGAACGCCGTCCGCGCGTAACGCCCGCGAGCCCGGACCCGCAAGCGCGGCAAGCCCGCAGCGCCGCGCCACCGCTCACGCCGCGCCGGCCCGCTCCTCGCGCGCGTCCGGCACCCGCACCCGCTCCGGCACCAGCAGCCGCAAGCGGTCGTCGATCACCCGGAAGCGCAGCGGCAGTTCCAGCCGGTCGACCTCGCCGTCGGTCGCGACCTTCATGCCGCGCCGGCGCGACCACAGCGGCGCCCGCACCGTCATGGTCCGGAACGCGAAGGCCACCACGTCGTCGGTCTCGCCCAGGCGCCCGAGCGCGCCGCGCAGCAGCAGCGCCAGCATGCGCAGCTTGCCCACCGGCCGCGGCGCGATCGCCGCCAGTTGTCCCGCCTCCAGCGCGTGCTCGAGCGGATGCATGCCGACCTGCTCCATCTGCAG
>DAMAFT010000221.1:0-7331 GCA_031995805.1 Massilia sp. | reverse complement strand
GCAGCAAGAAGCGCTATGCCGGACTGACCGCCACCGCCGACGGCGGCGAAGAGATGGTCTATAAAGGCCTGGAAACCGTGCGCACCGACTGGACGCCGCTGGCCCAGGAATTCCAGCAGGGCCTGTACGGCCGCATCTTCCGCGGCGAGCCCTACGAGGACTACGTACGCGACTACGTGGCGCGCACCCTGGCCGGCGACTTCGACGCGCAGCTGGTGTACCGCAAGCGCCTGCGCCGCCCGCTCGAGGAATACCAGCGCAACGTCCCGCCGCACGTGCGCGCCGCGCGCAGCGCCGACGACTTCCACCTGCGCCGCGGCCGTCCGGCGCAATACCGCAACGGCGGCTGGATCCGCTACGTGATGACCCTGGCCGGGCCGGAGCCGATGGAACTGGTGGAGGCCGGCCGCGCAGCCGCCATCGACTACGAGCACTACCTGGAGCGCCAATTGGAACCGGTGGCGGACGGGATCCTGCCGTTCCTGGACGACAGCTTCGGGCGGTTGACCAGCCGGCAGGGGGCGTTGTTCTGACGGAATTCCCGTCCTGCGAAGGCGGGGACCCAGGATCCGCGGACGCCGTCGAGACGCAAGGGGGCGGCCGGCCTTACATGCCCGCCGGCGGCGTCACCGGGATCGGATTGCGCAGCGACAGGTTGATCGCGTTCCAGCCGCGGATGACGGCGATGGCGTAGCCGAGTTCCGCGATTTCCGTCTCGCTGAACCGTTCGCGCAGCTCGGGCCAGGCGGCGTCGGTGTCGTCGCGGCCCGGCAGGGCGTTGACGGCGTCGGCCCAGGCCAGCGCGGCGCGTTCGCGCGCGTCGAAGAACGGCGACTCGCGCCAGGCCGCGATGCTGTTCAGGTGGCGCGGGTCGGCGCCCTGCTTGACCAGGTCGCGCCAGTGCATGTCCACGCACACGCCGCAGCCGTTGACCTGCGACACGCGCAGATTGACCAGCTCGACCAGGCGCGGGCCGAGCGAGCTTTGCTTGGCCGCCTGCGACAGGGCGATCATCGCCTTCAGCGGTGCCGGGGCGAGGTTGAACAGGGGGATGCGGGCTGCGTGCGACATGATGCGTTCCTTTCGGGTGGCGGGACGCGGAATGCGTCCCCATGCCTGTTAGACGCAACGGCGCGCGCGGCTGTGACAGGAACGGCGAACAATCTCCCGCCGCCGGATCAGGCGGCCACCCGCCCGCGGTGCAACGTGACCGGCGCCTCCTTCGGCGCCGGTTCCGGCAGCAGGTCGGCCAGCGTATGGCGGTCCAGTTCCGCAAGGTAGGCCGAGGTGGCGTCCTTCAGCACGCCCTTCAGGCGGCAGGCCTTGACCAGGCCGCAGGGCGAACCGGACGGGTTGAAGCACTCGGCCATGTAGAAATCGCTCTCGGCCATGCGGACGATGGCGCCGACGTTGATGTCCTGCGGCTCGTGGGCCAGGCGGAAGCCGCCGTTACGGCCGCGGATGGTCTCGACGATGCCGTTACGGCCGAGTTCGTTCACCACCTTCATCAGGTGGTTCTTCGAGATGCCGTGCAGGTCCGCGATCTCCTGGATGGTCACCAGGCGCTCGCGGTTGCTCCCCAGGTGCAGCAGGGTGCGCAGCGTGTAGTCGGTAAAGGAAGTGAGGCGCATGTGCACGCAAGTATACAGGATGCGCGGCCGCCCCGTCCCATGCAGTGGCATCGGACGCAAGGGGCGCTGCGATTGTGTCCTGCAGGCTGGCCGGACGGCAGGCAGGACAAGGTTGTCGTTACATGTAGCAGGACTGTACAAAATTCCCCGCGTGCTGCGGCGCAAAACATCTAGCCAGCATGGAAATTTTCCATCATATTAGCGGGCTGGCACGGACCCGCCTCCGCGATCGCTTGTCTTTACGGGGAGATGCAAGGCGTTCGCCGCAGTTTGCGGCATGCCGTCTACCGACGGCGTCCGTGCGCACGCTTACTTCTGGAGTCCGACATGCTGCTAGGCCTGGTCCGCATCGCGCTGCGCCGCCCCTATACCTTCGTCGTGCTGGCGCTCACGCTGCTCATCATCGGGCCGCTGGCGGCCATGCGCACGCCGACCGACATCTTCCCCGACATCCGCATGCCGGTGATCGCGGTGGCCTGGCAGTACACGGGCCTGCCGCCGGACCAGATGGCCGGGCGCATCTCGACGCTGTTCCAGCGCTCGCTGACCACCACCGTCAACGACATCGAGCACATCGAGGCGAACACGGTGGGCGGCGTCAGCATCGTGAAGATCTTCTTCCAGCCCGGCGTGAACATCGCGGTGGCCAACGCCCAGGTGACGGCGATCGCCCAGGGCGTGGTCAAGCAGATGCCGCCCGGGATCACGCCGCCGCTGGTCCTCAACTACAACGCGGCCACCGTGCCGATCCTGCAGCTGGCGCTGTCCGGCGCCGGCATGTCGGAGCAGCAGCTGTTCGACGTCGGCATGAACACGCTGCGCCTGCCGCTGGTGTCGGTGCCCGGCGCCGCGATCCCGCTGCCGTACGGCGGCAAGCAGCGCCAGGTGCAGGTCGACGTCAAGCCCGACGCGCTGCAGGCGCGCGGCCTGTCGGCCCAGGACATCGCCAATGCGCTGGCCGCCCAGAACATCCTGACGCCGGTCGGCACGCAGAAGATCGACGCGCTCGAATACACCATCCAGCTCAACAGCGCGCCGTCGGCGATCGCCGACCTGGCGCGCATCCCGGTCAAGGTGGTCAACGGCGCGACCATCCTGCTGAGCGACGTGGCCGACGTCCACGACGGCAATGCGCCGCAGACGAATATCGTGCACGTCGACGGCGGCCGCTCGGTGCTGATGTCGGTGCTGAAGAACGGCACCGCCTCGACGCTGGCGATCGTCGACGGCGTGCGCGCGCGCCTGGCGGCGATGAAGGGCGCGCTGCCGGACGAACTCAAGGTGGCGGCGATCAACGACCAGTCGGTGTTCGTGCGCGCCGCCATCCAGGGGGTGGCGATGGAAGGCGCGATCGCGGCGGCCCTCACCAGCGTGATGATCCTGCTGTTCCTGGGCAGCTGGCGCTCGACCGTGATCATCGCCGTGTCGATCCCGCTGTCGATCCTGGGCGCGCTGATCGCGCTGGCCGCCACCGGCGAGACGCTCAACCTGATGACGCTGGGCGGGCTGGCGCTGGCGGTCGGCATCCTGGTCGACGACGCCACCGTCACCATCGAGAACATCAACTGGCACCTGGAGCACGGCAAGGCGGTGGAACCGGCGATCCTGGACGGGGCCCAGCAGATCGTGGCGCCGGCGCTGGTCTCGCTGCTGTGCATCTGCATCGTGTTCATCCCGATGTTCTTCCTCGAGGGCGTGGCCGGCTTCCTGTTCGTGCCGATGGCCAAGGCCGTGATCTTCGCGCTGGTGTGCTCGTTCATCCTGTCGCGCACGCTGGTGCCGACCATGGCCAACTGGCTGCTGAAGCCGCACGCGCCGCACAATGCGCACGACGACCACGTCGAGAAGCTGAACCCGGCGCAGCGCTTCCAGCGCGGCTTCGAGGCGCGCTTCGAGCGCATCCGCCACGGCTACCGCGGCCTGCTCGAGAAGGCGATCCTGCGCCGCAAGGTGTTCCTGCCGGCGTTCCTGGCCGTGGTGGCGCTGTCCTTCCTGCTGGTGCCTTTCCTGGGCAGTAACTTCTTTCCGGCGGTCGATTCGGGCCAGCTGCTGATCCACGCGCGCGTGCCGGTCGGCACCCGCATCGAGGAGACCGCGGCGCGCTTCGCCCGGATCGAGAAGGAGATCCGCCGTACCATCCCGGGCAGCCAGATCGCGACGCTGGTCGACAACATCGGCCTGCCGGCGTCGTCGATCAACCTCACCTACAACAATACCGGCACCTCGGGCGCGCACGACGGCGACTTCCAGATCGCCCTCGCCGAAGGCCACCGCCCGACCGCGGACTACGTGCGCGCGCTGCGCGAGACGCTGCCGCGCGCCTTCCCGGACACCACGTTCTCGTTCCCGCCCGCCGACATCGTCAGCCAGATCCTGAACTTCGGCTCGCCGGCGCCGATCGACGTGCAGGTGCGCGGGCGCGACGTCGAGGCCAACTTCGCCTACGCGCAAAAACTGCTCAAGCGCGTCCGCGCGATTCCCGGCGTGGCCGACGCGCGCATCCAGCAGAGCAACCGCGCGCCCGTGTTCAACGTCGACGTCGACCGCACCCAGGCGCAGCTGCTGGGCCTGACCACGCGCGACGTCGCCAACAGCATGGTCGTCAACCTCGCCGGCAGCAGCCAGGTCGCGCCGACCTACTGGCTCAATCCCGCCAACGGCGTCAGCTACTCGATCGTGATGCAGACCCCGCAGCACCAGATGGATTCGCTGGCCGCGCTGCAGGACCTCCCGATCGGCAACGGCGGCAACGCCAACGCCGCCACGCTCGGCGCCATCGCGCACATCCAGCGCAGCAATGGCAGCGCCCTGGTCAGCCAGTACGACGTGCAGCCGATGGTGCAGATCCACGCGACCACGCAGGACCGCGACCTGGGCGGCGTCGCCGCCGACATCCGCAAGGCCATCGCGGACACGGCCGCCGACGTGCCGAAGGGCTCGACGGTCGAGATGCTGGGCCAGGTGCGCACGATGGAGCGCGCCTTCTCCGGCCTGCTGTTCGGCCTGCTGGGCGCGGTGGTGCTGATCTACCTGCTGATCGTGGTGAATTTCCAGTCCTGGGTCGATCCCGCCGTGATCGTCTCGGCGCTGCCGGCCGCGCTGGCGGGCATCGTCTGGATGCTGTTCGCCACCCACACCACCCTGTCCGTGCCCGCGCTCACGGGCGCCATCATGTGCATGGGCGTGGCCACCGCCAACAGCGTGCTGGTGATCAGCTTCGCGCGCGAGCGCCTGCTCGAATTGCAGGATGCGGCGGCGGCGGCGCTGGAAGCCGGCTTCGTGCGCTTCCGCCCGGTCCTGATGACGGCGCTGGCGATGGTGATCGGCATGCTGCCGATGGCGCTGGGCCTTGGCGAGGGCGGCGAGCAGAACGCTCCGCTGGGCCGCGCCGTGATCGGCGGCCTGGTCTTCTCGACCGTCGCCACGCTGGTCTTCGTTCCCGTCGTCTTCAGCCTGGTCCATGGCCGCCGCGCCGCGCGCAGCGCCCCGGACCTGCCACACCAACCCGGAGTTCCCGTCCATGCAAACTAAATCTTCCACTCCCGCCCGGCCCGGACGCGGCCTGCTGGTGGCCGGCGTCTTCGTCGTCGGCGCCGGCGCCGTCGTCGCCGGCGGCCTGTTCACGCGCCATTCGCAGGCCGAGGCCCTGCAGGAAGGCGCCGCGGCGCGCGCCGTCCCGACCGTGAAGCTGGTCGAGCTGAAGGACGCGCCAGGCGCGCCGCTGGAACTGCCGGCCCGCATCGAGGCCTGGGCGCGCGCGCCGATCTACGCCCGCGTCAGCGGCTACGTCGGCAGCTGGAATGTCGACATCGGCACGCCGGTGAAGGCGGGCCAGGTGCTGGCCACGCTGGAAACCCCCGACCTCGACCAGGACCTGCGCCAGGCCCAGGCCCAGCTGGCCGTCGCGCGCAGCGACCTGGCGCTGTCCGAAAGCACGGCGAAGCGCTGGCAGTCGCTGGTGGGCCAGAACGCCGTGTCGAAGCAGGAAGCCGACGAGAAGCAGGGCGCCTGGATGTCGAAGCAGTCGAACGTGGCGGCGCTGCAGGCCAGCGTCGACCGCCAGCAGGCGCTGAAGCGCTACACACGCTTGGTGGCGCCGTTCGACGGCGTGGTGACGGCCCGGAATACCGACGTCGGCGCGCTGGTCAGCGCCGGCAGCGCGGCCAGCGGCGGCGAACTGTTCGTCGTCTCCGACCTGCGCAGGCTGCGCGTCTATGTCCAGGTGCCGCAGCGCCAGGTGGCGCTGATCAAGCCGGGCAGCGCCGCCGTGCTGAGCGTGCCGGAACGCGCCGGCAAGGAATACAAGGCCACCGTGCAATCGCTGGCGCAGGCCATCAACACCGGTACCGGCGCGATGCTGGTCCAGCTGGCCGTCGACAATGCCGGCGGCGAGCTGCTGCCCGGCGCCTACGCCAACGTGCGCTTCGACCTGCCGGCCGCGCAGGATGCCGTCGTGGTACCGCCGGGCGCCGTCATCCTCGGCAAGGCGGGGCCGCAGGTGGCCACCGTCGGCGCCGGCGGACGCGTGACCTTGAAGAAGGTCGGCATCGTGCGCGACCTGGGCAGCGCCATCCAGGTGGACGGCGTGACGCACGGGGACCGGATCATCGATAGTCCGCCGGATGGGATCGCGGATGGCGATGCGGTGAAGGTGGCGCAGGCCGCCCCGGCGGCGCGCAAGGCGGGCTGAGACGGGACCTGAATGCCGCGCGCGTGACAAATAGCGCATTGATGGCGTCCGGGATTTGGTAGAGTGTCGGGCGCATGCAACTGCAGTGTGCGCCCGACCCATCCATTTCCGCGAAGGACGATCATGAAGGTATTGTTCGGTTGGCTGCTCCTGGCTGGCCTGCTCATCGGCTGCGGCGACCCCGACCACGGCCCGCCGCTCGGCGATTTCCCGGCCATCACCAAGTCCGCGGCCGATGCCCCCTTCACGCTGACGGCGCCGAGTTCGCGCAGCCCGGCCGCGTTCACGTTCACCAGCAGCAACCCGGCGGTCGCCACCATCGACGGCGCGACCGTCACCCTCCACGGGGCCGGCACGAGCACGATCACGGCGGCGCAGTCCAGCCACGGCAGCTACGGCCCGACGTCGGCGTCGACCACGCTGACCGTGACGGGCATACCGACCTGCACCAGCCCGGCCACGCCGTCGAACGGCGCCTGCGTGGCGCCGGCGTCGAGCGCGGCCAGCTTTCCTTCGGGCGGCCTGATCTGGTACGGCGTGACCCGGACCGACAGCTGGACCAACGCGTCCAGCTTCTGCAAGACCTCCGTCATCGACAGCGTGGCGGGCTGGCGCCAGCCGACGGCAGCCGAGCTGAAGACGCTGCTGAATGCCGGCGCGGTGGCCGGCCGCGGCTGGACGCCGGGCGCGACCTGGACGGCGGATCCGGCCGGCGCCGGGCAGGACGGCCATGCCGTCGTCGACCTGGGCAGCGGCGCGACGGCCACGCGCGCGGACACGGCGACGGCCTACGTCAGTTGCGTGCACTGAACGGCGGGCGCCAGTCCCGCCAGGTGGGCCTGCCCGGTTGTTGTAAGTTATCATCGACAGCTTTCAATTTCGAAAGTTTGCAGTCGATGAAACGCTCGATGACCTGCATGGCGCTCGCTCTCGCTTGCGCATTGCCGCTGGCCCCGCTTCACGCGGCCGGCGCCGTCCGCCAGGCCGGTGCCAGGCGCCCGTTCCAGGGC
>DAMAFT010000220.1:0-7337 GCA_031995805.1 Massilia sp. | reverse complement strand
ATTAAGCGAAAGCCCGCTCCAGTGACCTGGAGCGGGCTTTTTGCGTTTCGGCGTCCGCCAGCACCACATCCTGAACAAGCGATGGAACACTTGTGCCGCATGTGTTTCGTCCACGGAGCAAACCCAGCCCGTTCTCTCACTTGATATTCCTGGCACGGCCCTTGCGATATCTCCGGAACCGCCACCGAACACCGGAGACACCATGAAGACAAGAGCCGCCATTGCCTGGAAGGCCGGAGCGCCGCTGACGATCGCCGACGTCGACCTCGAAGGACCGCGCACCGGCGAAGTGCTGGTCGAGATCAAGGCGACCGGCATTTGCCATACCGATTACTACACGCTGTCCGGCGCCGATCCGGAAGGCATCTTCCCCGCCATCCTCGGCCATGAAGGCGCCGGCATCGTGCTCGAGACGGGGCCTGGCGTCACTTCGGTCAAGCGCGACGACCACGTGATCCCGCTGTACACGCCCGAATGCCGGCAGTGCAAGTTCTGCCTGTCGCGCAAGACCAACCTGTGCCAGCAGATCCGCTCGACCCAGGGCCGCGGCCTGATGCCGGACGGGACGTCGCGCTTCTCGCTCGACGGCCAGGCCATCTACCATTACATGGGCACGTCCACCTTTTCCAACTACGTCGTGGTGCCGGAAATCGCCCTGGCGAAGATCCGCGCCGACGCCCCGTTCGACAAGGCCTGCTACATCGGTTGCGGCGTCACCACCGGCGTGGGCGCCGTGGTGTTTTCCGCCAAGGTCGAACCAGGCGCCAACGTGGTCGTGTTCGGCCTGGGCGGCATCGGCCTGAACGTGATCCAGGGCGCGAAGATGGTCGGCGCCGACAAGATCATCGGCGTCGACATCAATCCCGGCCGGGTCGAGATCGCCCGCCGGTTCGGCATGACCGATTTCGTCAACCCGAACGAGGTCGACAACCTCGTCGACCACATCGTGCAACTGACCGACGGCGGCGCCGATTATTCCTTCGAGTGCATCGGCAACGTGCAGGTCATGCGCCAGGCGCTCGAATGCTGCCACAAGGGCTGGGGCCAGTCCTTCATCATCGGCGTCGCCGCCGCCGGCCAGGAGATGTCCACCCGCCCGTTCCAGCTGGTGACGGGACGCCAGTGGAAGGGCTCCGCCTTCGGCGGCGCACGCGGCCGCACCGACGTGCCGCGCATCGTCGACTGGTACATGGACGGCAAGATCAACATCGACGACCTGATCACCCACACCCTGCCGCTCGAGCGCATCAACGAAGGCTTCGAGCTGATGAAGAGCGGCCAGTCGATCCGGTCGGTGGTCCTCTACTGAAGCATCCGCAGCGCCAGGCAATGCAGTCCCAACCACTCCACAGGGAGACGCGAACATGAGCGAGGCAGTCAAGATCCACCCGGCGGTCGATGCCGGCATTCCCCCGGCCCAGCCGGGTTTCGAGGGCGGCACGCTGTCCTGCCATTGCGCCACCGATACGGTGACGGTCGAGGTGGGCGCGCAGGTCGCGCACAACCACGTATGCGGCTGTACCAAGTGCTGGAAGCCGGACGGTTCGCTGTTCTCCCAGGTGGCCGTGGTGGGGCGCGACAAGGTCACGGTAACGGCCAACGGCGACAAGCTCGCGGTGGTCGACCCGTCCGCCGCCATCCAGCGTCATGCCTGCACGGTGTGCGGCGTGCACCTGTACGGGCGCATCGAGAACAAGGACCACGCGTTCTACGGCCTGGACTTCGTGCATACCGAGCTGTCGCCGCAGCAGGGCTGGGCGCCGCCGACGTTCGCCGCCTTCGTGTCGTCGATCATCGAGTCGGGCGCGCGCCCCGAGAACATGGGCGCGGTGCGCTCGCGCCTCCAGGACATGGGCCTGCCGCCCTACGACGTGCTGTCGCCACCGCTGATGGATGCGATCTCGACCCACGTCGCCCGCCAACGCGGGGTGCTCAAGGATTGAGCGCGTGCAGCAGGCCAGGCCAATAAGGGCAGGACAACGAAGCATGGAGACCGGAATGAACGCATCGCGCTGGCTGTTGGCGCTTCCCCTGGCCGCGGCGTTGTCGGCCCATGCCGACGACTTTCCCACCAGTGGCAGGGTCGAGTACGTGCTGGAGTGCATGCAGAAGCATGACGGCAAGTACGAGTTCCTCTACAAGTGCTCGTGCGTCATCGACCAGATCGCCAAGGCGCTTCCCTACGACGACTACGTGGCGATGTCGGTCGCGCTGCGCAACCAGTCGCTGGGCGGCGAGCGTGGCGGGCTGTTCCGCGATGCCGCGTCGGTGAAGGACATGGCCAGCAAGTACAAGACCGTCGAGACCGTAGCCAACAAGGCCTGCGCGGTGCCGCAGCGCTGAGCGCCGCATGCCGCGCCGGCGGCCGTGAACGCTGCGCCGCCGGCGATACAGGCGCAGCAGGACCTGTTACGGACTTGAACATGGCGTCCCGGAACCTGTTCGGCGACGCAGGGCATGGCGCGCCGGGCGGCCACTGGCACGCTCCATGCAATGACCGCCGGTGGAACCGTAGCGCGGGGTCCCGCGGCGCGGCCGGGCCGGATAAAAACCAAAAGGAGACTACACCATGTCGTTTCAAACCAGACTCACCCGCTGGGCAACATGCCTGCTGCTCGCGAGCGGGGCGGTCCATGCGGCCGACTCGGACACCGCAAGGCTGAGCAAGGACCCGAAGAACTGGGCAATGCAGGCCGGCGACCTGAGCAACCGCCGCTACAGCGAACTCAAGCAGATCACCAGCAAGAACGCCAAGAACCTGACGGTGGCCTGGTCCTTCTCGACCGGCGTGCTGCGCGGCCACGAAGGCGGGCCGCTGGTCATCGGCGACACGCTGTACATCCACAGCCCCTTCCCGAACAAGGTCTTCGCGATCGCGCTCGAGGACCAGAGCATCCGCTGGAAATATGAACCGAAGCAGGACCCGACCGTGATCCCGGTGATGTGCTGCGACACCGTCAACCGCGGCTTGGCCTATGCCAACGGCAAGATCTTCCTGCAGCAGGCCGACACCACGCTGGTGGCCCTGGACGCCAGGACCGGCAACGAGGTCTGGAAGGTCAAGGTCGGCGATCCGAAGATCGGCGAAACCACCACCAACACCCCGCATATCTTCAAGGACAAGGTGCTGACCGGTATCAGCGGCGGCGAATTCGGCGTGCGCGGCCGCATCACGGCCCACGACCTGAATACCGGCAAGGTGCTGTGGAAAGCCTACAGCACGGGACCCGACCAGGACATGCTGGTCGACCCGAACAAGACCATGACCTGGACCGACGGCAAGATGGCGCCGGTGGGCGCCGATTCCTCGCTCAAGACCTGGCAGGGCGACCAGTGGAAGCTCGGCGGCGGCACCACCTGGGGCTGGTACAGCTACGACCCGGAAACCAACCTGGTGTATTACGGCACCGGCAACCCGAGCACCTGGAACCCGCGCCAGCGCCCGGGCGACAACAAGTGGTCGATGACCATCTTCGCGCGCGACCTCGATACCGGCGTGGCGAAATGGGTCTACCAGATGACGCCGCACGACGAGTGGGACTATGACGGCGTCAACGAAATGATCCTGGCCGACATCAAGGTCAAGGGCAAGCCGCGCAAGGCGCTGGTGCACTTCGACCGCAACGGCTTCGCCTACACGATGGACCGCGTCAGCGGCGAACTGCTGGTCGCCGAAAAATACGACCCGGTCGTGAACTGGGCCAGCCACGTCGACATGAAGAGCGGCCGTCCCCAGGTCGTGGCCAAGTACAGCACCGACAAGAACGGTCCGGACGTGAACACCAAGGGCGTGTGCCCGTCGGCCCTGGGCACCAAGGACCAGCAGCCGGCCAGCTACTCGCCGCGCACCGGCCTGTTCTACGTACCGACCAACCACGTCTGCATGGACTACGAGCCGTTCCAGATCGAGTACACGGCCGGCCAGCCTTATGTCGGCTCGACCCTGTCGATGTACGCCGCGCCGAACAGCCATGGCGGCATGGGCAACTTCATCGCCTGGGATGCCGGCACCGGCAAGATGGTCTGGACCAAGCCGGAACGCTTCTCGGTCTGGAGCGGGGCGCTGTCCACCGCCGGCGATGTGGTGTTCTACGGCACCCTCGAGGGCTACCTGAAGGCGGTCGACCTCAACGGCAAGGAGCTGTGGAAGTTCAAGACCCCGTCCGGGATCATCGGCAACGTCACGACCTGGGAATACAAGGGCAAGCAGTACGTCGGCGTGCTGTCCGGGATCGGCGGCTGGGCCGGCATCGGCCTGGCGGCGGGCCTGAGCAAGGGCACCGAGGGCCTGGGTGCCGTCGGCGGCTACAAGGACCTCGCCAAGTACACCGAGCTGGGCGGCGTGCTGACCGTGTTCACGCTGCCCGACCGCTGAAGTACGGCCGTTGATGCCTGGAGCAGACTGCGGCCGCGCCCCGGTGCGGCCGGCATGCCCGGCGGCGACAGGTGCCACCGCCGCCGCCGGGCCGCGATCGACCAAGGAAACGCTATGAAACCATTCGTGAACGCCGCGCGGGCCATGACGGCCTGCGCCCTCTTCTGCATCGTCCCCGGCGTCGCGCCCGCGCTGGCCCAGGCCGCCGACGCGGCGCCCTACCAGGTCAGCGAAGGCAACAAGGTCGATGCCCATACCCTGAGCGGCTGGCGCACCTGGCGCGCCCTCGCGTGCGAGCGCTGCCACGGCGCGGCCCAGGAAGGCATGGTCGGTCCCTCGCTGGTGGCCAGCCTGAAGGTGCTGAACAAGGATCAGTTCAAGGAAACCGTCCTGAAGGGACGCATCGACAAGGGCATGCCCAATTTCGACGGCAGCAAGATGGTGGTCGAGAACATCGACAACCTGTACGCCTACCTGAAGGGGCGGTCGGACGGCGCCATCCAGCCGGGCCGCCTGCAGGAGATGGGCAAATGAGCGCGCGGCCGCGCAGCGGCGGCATCCTGCCCGCGCTCGCCGGCTTGCTGCGCGGCGCCTGCGCCTGCGTCCTGTTGTGCCTGGCGCAGGAAGGGATGGCGCAGGAAGGCATGGCGCAGGAGGGCGCGGCGCAGCCGGCCGCCGGTGCGACCGGGCCGGGCGGCGACAAGGTGCTGCGCGTCTGCCAGGATCCCAACAACCTGCCGTTCTCGAACCGCGCCCAGGCCGGCTTCGAGAACCGCATCGCCGCGCTGTTCGCCGAGGAACTCGGCTGGAAACTGGAAACCACCTGGTTCCCGCAACGCATCGGCTTCATCCGCAACACCCTGCGCGCCAGGGAAGCGGATACGGACCGCTTCAAGTGCGACCTCGTCACCGGGGTGCCGGCGGGATTCGACATGGCCGCCACCACCCAACCCTACTACCATTCCAGCTATGCGATGGTGTACGTCAAGGGCAAGGGACTGGACGGCGTGCGCGGCCTGGACGACCTGGCTGCGCTGGACCCGGCCCGGCGCGGCAAGCTGCGGCTGGGCGTGTTCACGGCCTCGCCGGTCACCGACTGGCTGTTGCAGAACCGGATGATGGAGCAGGTCGCGTGGTACCAGATCCAGTCCGGCGATGCCGAGCAGTATCCAGGAGAAATCATCGACCACGACCTGGCCAGCGGCAAGATCGATGTGGCCTTCGTCTGGGGACCGATCGCCGGCTATTTCGCGCGCAACGTGCGCACGGCGCCGATCGTCGCGGTGCCGCTGGCGTCGCGGCCGGGCATGAAGCTCGACTTCGAGATCGCGATGGCGGTGCGCCACCCCGACAAGGCATTCAGGCAGCGCATCGACCAGCTGATCGTGGCGAACCAGGGCAAGATCGACGCCATCCTCGCGCAGTACGGCGTGCCGCTGCTCGACGACAAGGGCCAGCCGCTGCGCCAACCGCCGGCGAGGGCGCCATGATGGCGCCGCCGCGCCTGCGCCGGGTGCCGTGCGCGGCGGTATGGCATGCCGGCGGGCTGGCCGCGGCTTGCTGCCTCCTGCTGGCGCCGGCGCCGGCCCGCGCGCAGGCGCCGGCCGCCGCGCTGTCGCAGGCGGAAACGCTGTTGTTCGAGACCGACCACCTGGCGCGCATCCAGCCGCCCGCCGTGCTCGTGTACGCATTCCGCAAGGCGAGCAACGTCGAGCCGGGCTTCGGCGACGAGGTGCGGCTCGACGTCACCCGGCAGACGGGCAGCGGCAAGGGCAAGGTCGGCGCCACCCTGCATTTCCTGTCCGGCGCGCACCGGCACGATGTCCCGGCGCTGGAAGAGGCGCATGGCAATCCGGTGCTGCTCGGCTTCCTCGAGCGCGACATCGCCGAGATGAAGCGCCTGACCGGCGGCTCGACGGCCTACTTCCGCAAGCGCATCCGGATGGCGCTGGCCGAGGCGGCGCAGGTGAGCGCGCAGACCGTCGACTACGGGGGCAAGGCCGTGCCGGCGCAGGCGATCCGCATCCAGCCCTACCTGGACGACCCGATGCACGCGCGCTTCGAGCCCTATGTGCACAAGACCTATACCTTCATCGTCAGCGACGGGGTGCCGGGCGGCGTCTACCAGTTGCGCAGCACGCTGGCGAACCGGGACTACGCCAGGACGGCCGGCGCCGCCGCGACGGGGAAGGCGGCTGCGAAGACGGCCGAACCGGCGGGCGTGGCCAGGACGGCTGCCCGTGCCGGCGCGGCCGGCGCAGGCAAGGGCGCGGCCGCGGCCGCGCCGGAAATCGACGAGACACTCACGCTGGTTCGCGTCGCGCATCCGGGCCGTTGACACGGCCGGGTGGGCAGGCACGCGGACACGACAATCTGCCGGAGGCATGCGATGGCGCGCTTGAAGGTGTTCGTGTTCGATCATGCCGCTGCCGGCACACTGCCGGCCAGGCCGCGGCCGCAGTCCCTCCGGCGCCAGGGCGACATGCTGCTGCGCGCGCTGCTGGCCGACCTGGGGGCGCTGGCCGGCGTCGAGGTCATGACGATGGCCAGCCTGGATGCGGCGGGCGGCCCGCGCGCCGGTCCGGGTGGCGACCCGGGCAACGATGCGAATGGGGGTGCCGATGGCGGCCTGCTCGCGTCCGCGGACGTGGGCATGGGCATGCATGGCGCCGCGGCGCCGCCTGCCTCGTGTGTGTTGCAGACGCAGGTGCAGGCAGCGTCGCCGCCGGAAGCGCAGCGCTTCGGCCCCGGTTTCGCCGCCGGCCTGCAGGCAGCCGATGCGGTATGGCCACTGGCGAGCGAATCGGACGGCGTGCTGGAATGCCTGTCGCGCACGATCCTGCACGGCGGGCGCACGCTGCTGGGCAGCGCGCCCGGCGCCGTCGACGTAGCGGCGAGCAAGCTCCGGCTGGCGCGCGCGCTGGCCGATGGCGGCGTGGCGGCGGTGGCCACCTACAGCCCG
>DAMAFT010000219.1:0-7352 GCA_031995805.1 Massilia sp. | reverse complement strand
CCAACCCAGCCGGTCGTTTTCTTCGCCGCACGCGGCAAGGATCGTTCATGCTCAGTCAACAAGAACTCGCAGAAGAACAACGCATCAATGCCCTGCACGCGCTGGGCATCCTCGATACCCCGCAGGAAGAGCGCTTCGACCGTTTCACCCGCCTCGCCTCGGCCGCCTTCGGCACGCCGATCGCGCTGGTGTCGCTTATCGACAACGACCGCCAATGGTTCAAGTCGGGCGTCGGCCTCGATTTGTGCGAGACGCCGCGCCATATCGCCATGTGCAGCCACGCGGTTGCCCTCGACGATATGTTGGTTGTAAGCGACACTTTGCTCGACGAGCGCTTCAAGGATTTTCCCCACGTGACCGGTGCGCCGGGCGTGCGCTTCTACGCCGGCCAGCCGCTGCACAGCCTGGACGGCCAGCCGGTCGGCACCCTGTGCGTGATCGACACGCGCCCGCGCGACTTCGGCGTCGCCGAGCGGCGCATGCTGCGCGACCTGGCGCAGATGGTGCAGGACGAGTTGAACCGCCGCGTCGTGGTGGCCGCGCGCGACGCCGCCCAGCGCGCGCTGCGCGAAATGAACGTCCAGCTCGAGAAGCGCGTGGCCGAGCGTACCTGCGAGCTGCATGCGAAGAACCAGGCGCTGGAGCACGAGATGCGCCAGCGCCTCGAGGCCGAGACCGCGCTGCGCCAGAAGCAGGAATTGCTGGACGCGGTGCTGGAATCGGTCGAAGTGGCCGTCGTCGCCTGCGACGGCAGCGGCAAGCTGACCCTGTTCAACCGCGCCGCGCGCGAATTCCATGGCCTGGACGCCTGCGGCGTCGCCAGCACCGACTGGGCGTCCCACTACGGCCTGTACGGCGAGGATGGCATGACGCCGCTGGGCACGGACGAGGTCCCGCTGCTGCGCGCGCTGAACGGCGAACGCATCAGCGCCGCCGCCATGACCGTCCGCGCCGGCGACGGGCCGCTGCGCCACCTGCTGGCCAGCGGGCGCGCGCTGCAGGGGCCGCACGGCGAGGCGATGGGCGCCGTGGTGGCGATGCAGGACGTGACCGAGCTGGCCGTGTCGCGCGCGCGCCTGGTCGAGAGCGAGGAATGGCTGCGCACCATCGCCGACAACGTGCCGGCGCTGATCGCCTACGTCGATACCGGCATGCGCTACCGTTTCGCCAACCAGCGCTACCAGGAATGGTTCGGCGTGCGCAGCGAGCACATGATCGGCAAGACCGTGCCGGAGGCGATGGGCGAGGCCTTCTACGCGCCGCGCCGCGCCGCGCTGGCCCGGTCGCTGGCCGGCCACGGCTCGCACCTGGAGATCGAGGAACAGCGCCGCGGCCGCACCCGCGTGATCAGCTCGACCTACCTGCCGCACATCCGCGACGGCGCGGTGCAGGGCATCTACGTGCTGTCGACCGACGCCACCTCGGCGCGCGAATACGAGCGCCAGCTGCACGCGCTGGCGCACTCGGACCACCTGACCGGCCTGCCGAACCGCCGCAGCTACGAGGAGCGCCTGGCGCAGGCGATCGGCCGCTCGCGCCGCAGCGCCATGCCGCTGGCGCTGGCCTATCTCGACGTCGACAACTTCAAGCAGATCAACGACAGCCTGGGCCACGCGGTCGGCGACGCCGTGCTGCGCGAGTTCGCCAAGCGCCTGTCGGCCACGGTGCGCAGCACCGACACGGTGGCGCGCCTGGCCGGCGACGAGTTCGTCGTGGTGCTGGAACAGGTCGGCTCGCCGCTGGAATGCCAGCGCATCGCCGACAAGCTGCTCGACGCGATCCGCATGCCCTTCGTCATCGACGGACGCGCGCTGGACGTCACCAGCAGCATCGGCTTCGCCTGGTGCCCGCGCCCGGAACAGGCGGCGCTCACGCATGCGGCCGACGATGCGCTGTACCAGTCCAAGCGGGCCGGGCGGGACCAGTCGTCGGTGGTGGTGCTGGCGGGGTGCCCGGCCTGAATTCGTCATGCGGCGTCGGATCCGACACTGGGTCCCCGCCTGCGCGAGGACGACGGTAGCTGGATCAGAACGTCCGCACCACCTGCAAGGTCACCCCGTTCTTGCCGAGGAACTTGCCATTGCGCGCCGAGGTGTACGCCGCCTCCTGCGCATTGGTGGCCACGAACGCCAGCGTCGCCGTGGTCGGTCCCCACGCCTTGCTCACGCCGGCCTTCCAGTCCGTGTAGCTGGCGTTGGCCGAATGCTGCACGTGCTGGCGCCCCGCGTGCAGGACGATCGTGAAGCCGTTGCCGGCATCGAGATTGGCGCCCGCGTCCAGGTAGCTGCTGTAGCGGCTGTCGACGAAGCCGAACAGGTTCGTCAGCGCATTCGAATACTTCAGGTAGTACGGTCCCTTGGCGACCTGGGCGTACAGCTCGGCCGTGTTGCCGTTGACGAAGCCCGGCACGTCGCCGAGGCCGTTGCCGGGATAGACGTAGCCCAGCACGCCGGCATCGTAGGCGAAGCCGCCACCGAGGTCGCCGCGCTTGCCGGCATACACGTCCATTTCGACGTGGCCGCCGCCGCCGGCATCCCTGGCCCAGCTGATGCTCGACAGCCAGGTGCCGGCATACAGGCCGCTGCCGGCGTCGGTCCAGTCCGCGCCGCCCTGCACGGCCGGGCGCAGGCGGGTCTGCGAGATGCCGCGATAGCGGTAGTCGGTGACGGCGCCGAGGTTCCAGGCGACGGAGGATGCGGCGGCTTCCTGGGCATGGGCCGTGGCGGCGGACAGGAGGAGCAGGGTGGTGACGATGGTTTTCATGGTGGTTTCGCTTTCTTCAGGATGAGTCGTGCCCTCGCCTTGCCTGGCGGCGTGGCGCAGCGGGTCTTCGCTGGTGTTTTGAAAGGGTGTCGCGCTACAGCGGCACGGCGAGCCGGTAGCCCACGCCCGTCTCGGTGAGCAGGTAGCGCGGTTGCGCGGGGTCGTCCTCCAGCTTGCGCCGCAGGTGCCCCATGTAGATGCGCAGGTAGTGCGCGTTGTTGACCGAGTGCTGGCCCCACACCTCGCGCAGCAGCTGCGGATTGCTGACCACGCGGCCGGCGTTCTTCGCCAGCGTCGCCAGCAGCCGGTATTCGGTGGGCGCGAGGCGCACGCCGCGGCCCTCGCGCGTCACGGCATGCGCCTGCAGGTCGATGGCCACCTGGCCGAAGCGCACGATGGCCGGGCGCTCGTCGCTGGAGCGGCCCTGGCGCTGGCGCCGCAGCGCCGAGCGGGCGCGCGCCATCAGCTCGGCCGTGCCGAACGGCTTGACGAGGTAGTCGTCGGCGCCGGCATCCAGCGCGCGCACCTTTTCCGACTCCAGCGTGCGCGCCGACAGCACGATCACGAAGGCGCGCGACCACTGGCGCAGGTCGGCCAGGAAGGCGACGCCGTCGCCGTCGGGCAGGCCGAGGTCGAGCACCACCAGGTCGGGCTGGCGCGTGCCGGCCGCGGTCAATCCCTGGCGGCAGCCGGACGCCTCGAACACGATCCAGCCTTCCTCCTCGAGCGCGGCGCGCACGAAGCGGCGGATCTGCGGTTCGTCCTCGACCAGCAGCGCGGTCGGTTTGTCATTCATGGTGGTCCTCCAGCGTGTCTTCCGGTTCCGGCACGGCCGGCGGTTCGCCGCGCTTGAGCGCGATGACGATGCGCGCGCCGCCGCCCGGCGCCTGCTCGGCGCGGATGGTGCCGCCGTGCGCCTCGACGATGGCGCGGCAGATCGCCAGCCCCAGGCCCACGCCCGGCGTGTTCGATTCCTTCGCGCCGCGCGTGAATTTCTCGAAGATGGCTTCTTCGCGGCCCGGCGGCAGGCCGGGGCCGTCGTCGGTCACGCGCAGTTCGATCCAGTCGCCGCGCACGCGCGCGTCGACTTTCACGGTCGAGCCGCGCGGGGTGTACTTGGCGGCGTTTTCCAGCACGTTGCACAACACGCGCTCCAGCAGCGGCGCGTCGAATTCCACCAGCGGCAGGTCGGCCGGCAGGCGCGTCTCGACGTGGTGCGCGGCCAGCACGTCGCGGCTGATGCGCAGCGCGCTGCCGACCACTTCCTCGATCGACTGCCAGTCCAGGTGCAGGTGGATGCCGCCGCTCTGGATCCTGGCCATGTCGAGCAGGTTCGCCACCAGCGTGTTCATGCGCAGCGCCTCGTTCTTCAGGGTTTCGGCCAGGCCCAGTTGCAGGCTCGACAGCGGTGGCGAGGACGACGCCAGCGATTCCGACACGCCCACCAGCAGCGTCAGCGGCGTGCGCAGGTCGTGGCCCAGGGCCGCCAGCAGGGAATTGCGCAGGCGCTCCGATTCCATGTCGACCAGCGCGCCCTGCGCCACCTCGATGTAGTGCACGCGCTCCAGCGCGATGGCCGTCACGGCGGCGAAGGTGTCCAGTTGCTGGCGCTGTTCCGGCGCCAGGATGCGGTCGGGCTGCTCGGGCGCCAGCGCCAGCACCCCGCGCGTGCGCATCGGCGCCACCAGCGGCAGGTAGAACAGCGGGCTGGCCGGCAGCGTGTCGGTGCCCATGCCGGCCGGCTGCGCGTGGTCGAACGCCCACTGCGCGGTGCCCGGCTCGACCGGCATGGCGGCGCCGTCCGGCACGGCCAGCTTGCCGCCGTCGTCCGGCAGCAGCAGCACGGCCTGGGCGCGGAAGGCGCGCGCCACGAATTCGCGCGCGGCGTCGAGGATCTGGTCGGACTGCAGCGCGCCCGACAGCGTCGAGGAAAACTCGTACAGCGCGCGCCAGCGGTTCTCGCGCTGTTGGGCCACGCGCACCTGGAAGCGCAGCAGGGCGGTCAGCTGGCCGGTGGACAGGCCCACCGCCAGCATCGTGCCGAACGTGACCAGGTACTGGAAGTCCGAGATGGCGAACGACAGCCGCGGCGGCACGAAGAAGAAGTCGAGCAGGGCCACGCTGACGCAGGTGGCCAGCACCGACGGGCCGCGCCCGAACAGGTAGCCGACCAGCACCACCACTAGCACGAACAGCATGGCGATGTTGGGCAGGTCGAGCCAGGCCGACAGGCTCCAGGCCAGCAGGCCGGCGGCCAGGCTGGCGCAGGCGCCCAGCAGGTAGCGGTTCGGATGCAGGCCGCGCGCCGCCTGCGCGGAATGTGCGGCGCGTTCGCGCCGCGCGCGCGCCAGCAGCGCGCCGGTTTCCTTCGGCGGCGTCGCCACCTCGACCAGGTCGACGTCGGGCGCGTGCCGGGCCAGGCGGCGCGCCAGCGGCGTGCGCCAGGGCAGGGCGCGGCCGTGCGGGCGGCCCAGCACCAGCTTGGACAGGTTGTGGCTCTCGGCATAGTCGGCCAGCGCCTGCGCCACGTCGCTGCCCGGCAGCACGGCAGTGACGGCGCCCAGCTTCTCGGCCAGGCGCACATCGTCCAGCACGTGCTCGCGCGCCACTTCCGGCAGGCGCTGCAGCGCCGGCGTCTCGACGAACACGGCGTGCCAGCGCGCGCCGAGCTGCCCGGCCAGCCGCGCGCAGGCGCGCACCACCTGCTCGCCGCTGTCCGGCCCGACGCAGGCCAGCAGCACGGCGCCGGTCTTCCAGATCGCATCGATCGATTTCTCGACACGGTAGGCGCGCACGTCGCCCTCGATGCGGTCGGCGGTGCGGCGCAGCGCCAGTTCGCGCAGCGCGATCAGGTTCCCCTTGCGGAAGAAGTTGCCGGCCGCGCGTTCGGCCTGGGCGCCCTGGTAGACGCGGCCGCTGCGCAGGCGTTCGAGCAGTTCGTCGGCCGGCACGTCGACCATCACGACCTCGTCGGCGCGGTCGAACACGGTGTCGGGCACGGTTTCCGCGACGCGGATGCCCGTGATGCCGCCGACCACGTCGTTCAGGCTTTCCAGGTGCTGCACGTTGACCGTGGTGTGGACGTCGATGCCGGCGTCGAGCAGTTCCTCGACGTCCTGCCAGCGCTTGCGGTGGCGCGAGCCCGGCACGTTGGAGTGCGCCAGCTCGTCGACCAGCACCAGGCCGGCGCCGGACGCCAGCGCGGCGTCGATGTCGAACTCCGGCAGGGTCTTGCCGCGGTACTCGACCTGCTTCGGGGCCAGCTGCGGCAGGCCCTCGGCCAGGCGCGCCGTCTCGCTCCGGCCGTGCGTCTCGACCACGCCGGCCAGCACCGACCCGCCCGCCGCGAGCAGGGCGCGCGCGGCGCCCAGCATCGCGTAGGTCTTGCCGGCGCCGGCCGAGGCGCCGAAGTAGATGCGCAGCCGGCCGCGCGCCGCGCGCCGTTCTTCCTCGCGCACCTGGGCCAGCAGCGCGTCCGGATCGGGCCTGCGTTCGTCGTTCGTCTTCGCCATCTCTATGCTCTTGTTCTTGCCCGTGATGCGCTTATTGTGCCGGTGCGACCTGGTCCAGGTCCAGGTTCAGTTCCAGCACGTTCACGCGTTCCTCGCCGAGGAAGCCGGCAAGTGCGTGCTCGGTGTGCTTGCGCACCAGTTCCTCGACGCGCGCGCGGTCGATGCCGCGCGCCTTCGCCACGCGGCCGGCCTGGTACAGCGCGGCGGCCGGGCTGATGTGCGGATCCAGGCCGCTGGCCGACGCGGTGACCAGGTCGACCGGCACGGCAGCCTTGTTGTCCGGATCGGCGGCGCGCAGCGCGGCGATGCGGTCCTTCACGGCGTCCAGCAGGGCCGGATTCAGCGGGCCCTGGTTCGAGCCCGACGAACCGGCGCCATTGGCGGGCATCGGGCCGGTGGCCGACGGGCGGCCCCAGACGTACTGCGGCGCGGTGAAGGCCTGGCCGATCAGGCGCGCGCCGCGCACCTTGCCGTCCTGGACGATCAGGCTGCCGGTAGCCTGGTCGCGGAAGGCGATGCGGGTCACGCCCGTCACCAGGGCCGGATAGGCCGCGCCGGTCAGCACGGTCAGGAGCACCAGCAGCGTGGCGGCGGGGCGGAGTTGCGAAGTCATGCTCATATGCGTTTTCCTCGATTCAGGCCAGGTGCAGGGCAGCCAGGATCATGTCGATCAGTTTAATGCCGATGAAGGGCAGGACGATGCCGCCCAGTCCATACACCAGCAGGTTGCGGCGCAGCAGGGCGGCGGCGCCGATCGCGCGGTACCTGACGCCCTTCAGCGCCAGCGGGATCAGCACGACGATGATCAGGGCGTTGAAGATCACCGCCGACAGGATCGCCGAGCTCGGGCTGGCCAGGCGCATCACGTCCAGCGCCTTCAGTTGCGGGTAGGTGGCGACGAAGGCGGCCGGGATGATCGCGAAATACTTGGCGATGTCGTTGGCGATCGAGAAGGTGGTCAGCGAGCCGCGCGTCATCAGCATCTGCTTGCCGATCTCGACGATCTCCAGCAGCTTGGTCGGGTTCGAGTTCATCGGCATTGGCGAAATGGGTCATGTGGGTGATCGAGCGCACGTC
>DAMAFT010000218.1:0-7359 GCA_031995805.1 Massilia sp. | reverse complement strand
CCCTGGACAAGGACGGCAACCCGACCGCGCCGCTGGCCAAGAAGCTGGCCGCGCTGGGCTTCCCCGACCTGGCTGTGGCCGACCTGGAACGCGCCCAGGACGGCAAGGCCGAGAGCTTCTTCCACACCTACACCGCGCCGGGCGCGCAACTGGCCGCCGGCCTGCAGCCGGTGCTGGAAGAGACCGTGGCCAAGCTGCCGATCCCGAAAGTGATGAGCTACCAGCGCCCGGACGGCGCCACCGTGCAGTTCGTGCGCCCGGTGCACTCGCTGCTGGCGCTGCACGGCGACGCCGTCGTGCCGCTGGCGCTGCTCGGCCTGGCGTCGGGCCGCGCCACGCTGGGCCACCGCTTCCTGTCGGACGGCCAGCCGTTCGACATCGACCACGCCGACCACTACGGCGCGCTGCTGAAGGACACCGGCAAGGTCGTCGCCACCGCCCAGGAGCGCAAGGAAGCGATCCGCGCCCAGCTGCTGGACAAGGCCGGCGCCGACCAGGTCTTGATGCCGGAAGCGCTGCTGGACGAAGTGGCGGCGCTGGTCGAATGGCCGGTCGTCTACGAATGCCGCTTCGAGGACGCCTTCCTGGCCGTGCCGCAGGAATGCCTGATCCTGACCATGCAGACCAACCAGAAATACTTCGCCCTGACCGACGCCGCCGGCAAGCTGCGCTCGCGCTTCCTGATCGTGTCGAACATCGCGACCGACGACCCGTCCGCCATCGTCGGCGGCAACGAGCGCGTGGTGCGCCCGCGCCTGTCGGACGCCAAGTTCTTCTTCGAGCAGGACAAGAAGAAGTCGCTGGAATCGCGCCTGCCGCTGCTGGCCAACGTCGTCTACCACAACAAGCTGGGCACCCAGCTCGAACGCACCGCGCGCGTCACGCGCCTGGCCGGCGCCATCGCGCGCCGCCTGGGCCACGACGTGCTGCTGGCCGAGCGCGGCGCCCAGCTGGCCAAGGCCGACCTGCTGACCGACATGGTCGGCGAGTTCCCGGAACTGCAGGGCATCATGGGCACCTACTATGCCCGCAACGACGGCGAGCACGAGGAAGTGGCGCTGGCCGCCTCCGAGCACTACCAGCCGCGCTTCTCGGGCGACGCCCTGCCGTCGACGAATACCGGCCTGGCCGTGGCGCTGGCCGACAAGCTGGAAACGCTGGTGGGCATCTGGTCGATCGGCCTGCAGCCGACCGGCGAGAAGGACCCGTTCGCGCTGCGCCGCCACGCGCTGGGCGTGATGCGCATGCTGGTCGAGAAGCGCCTGCCGCTGGCGATCTCGGAACTGCTGCAGGACGCCGCCGCCACGTTCGACACGCTGGCGACCTTCAAGGACCCGACCGCGGAAGTCACCGCCTTCATGCTGGACCGCCTGCGCGGCCTGCTGCGCGACCGCGGTTTCTCGCCGAACGAGGTGGAAGCCGTGCTGGCGCAGGACCCGGACCGCGTCGACGACGTGGTGCAGCGCCTGGAAGCCGTGCAGGCCTTCGCCGCACTGCCGGAAAGCGCCTCGCTGGCCGCCGCCAACAAGCGCATCTCGAACATCCTCAAGAAAAACGAGGGAGCCCTGGCCCAGGCCGGCAGCGTGGACGCCGCCCTGCTGCAGGACGACGCCGAGAAAGCCCTGTTCGCGAGCGTGCAGCGCGTGCAGCCGGACGTCGACGCGGCCTTCGCGCGCGGCGACTTCGCCGGCACCCTCAAGACGCTGGCCCAGCTGCGCGACGACGTCGACGCCTTCTTCAACGACGTGATGGTGATGGCGGAGGATGTCGCGCTGCGCAACAACCGCCTGGCCCTGCTGTCCATCCTGCACCGCATGATGAACCGCGTGGCCGACATCTCGAAGCTGGCCGCCTGACGATGAAACTGGTCATCCTCGACCGGGACGGGGTCATCAACCATGACTCCCCCGATTTCATCAAGTCGCCGGGCGAATGGATCCCGATCCCGGGATCGCTGGAGGCGATCGCCCGCCTGAACCAGGCGGGCTACCGCGTGGTCGTGGCGTCGAACCAGTCGGGCATCGCGCGCGAGCTGTTCGACATGGGCACGCTGAACGCCATCCACCAGAAGATGCATGCGCAGGCGCAGCTGGTGGGCGCCGACATCGACGCCATTTTCTTCTGCCCGCACGCCGCCATCGACAACTGCGACTGCAGGAAGCCGAAAGCGGGGATGTTCGAGGAGATCAGCAAGCGCTTCAAGCTGGGCCTGAAGGGCGTGCCCACGGTCGGCGACTCGCTGCGCGACCTGCAGGCCGGCTTCATCAGCGGCTGCGCGCCCTACCTGGTCCTGACCGGCAAGGGCGCAAAGACCTGCGAGACCGGCGGCCTGCCGCCGGGCACCCAGGTCTTCCCCGACCTCGCCGCCATGGTCGACGCCTTCCTCCGGAAGGATGCCGCTTCTCCTACTCCCGCCGCCGCCAGCGCATGACCACCACCACCGATACCCTCGTTCCGGAGACCACCTCCTTGCGTAACACCTTCCTGTTCCTGCGTTCCCTGTTGTTCACGATCGTCATGGCCGTCGCCACCGTGGTGTGGGCCTGCGTCTGCTTCCTGGCGGCGCCGCTCCCGTACAACATGCGCTTCTGGGTGACCTCGCGCTGGAACGTGTTCGTCATCTGGTGCGCGCGCGTCATCTGCGGCATCCGTTATGAAGTGAAGGGCTACGAGAACCTGCCCGCCCAATCGGCGATCCTGCTGTCGAAGCACCAGTCGGCCTGGGAAACCATCTTCATGCTGCCGAACATGCGCCGGCCGCTGGTCTACGTCTTCAAGAAGGAAATCCTGTACATCCCCTTCTTCGGCTGGGGCATGGCGCTGCTGCGCATGATCCCGATCGACCGCAGCAAGGGCAAGCGCGCCTTCGCCCACGTGGTCCGGATCGGCAAGCGCCGCCTGGCGGACGGCCAGTCCATCATCATGTTCCCGGAAGGGACGCGCATCCCCGTTGGGCAGAAGGGACAGTACAAGAGCGGCGGCTCGCGCCTGGCCATCGAAACCGGTGCCAGCGTCGTGCCGATCGCGCATAATTCGGGAGAGTGCTGGCCGAAGGGATCGTTCATCAAGCGCCCCGGCCTGATCACCGTCTCGATCGGCAAGCCGATTGCGCCGGAAAACCACACTGCCGACAGCCTGATGCAAGAGGTCGAAAATTGGATAGAATCGGAAATGCGCGTCATTTCGCCCCACGCCTACAAAGGTATCTGAACGAACTGGGCGCGCAGACCAAAGCACCATCCCTGCCGCCCATGACCTCCTCCAAGCACGACGCGACGCAGCTCGAGCTGTTCGCGCAAGAACTCTTCGCCTCCCTGAAGCCGGCCGGCGCGCCGGCCGCGCCATCCGCAGCGCCGGCGCCGCTGTTCCGGGCCCCGCCCGCCCCGACCCGCACGCTGCCCGCGCCGCCGGTCGGCCCCAGCGACGCGCCGCTGCGCGCCATCCAGCTCGGCTCGCACACGGTGCGCTATGCCCTGCGCCACTCCGCGCGCCGTTCCTACGGCTTCATGATCGACGACGACGGCCTGCGCGTCACGGCCCCGCGCCGCTCCAGCCAGGCCGACATCGACAGCGCGATCCGCGCCAAGCAGCGCTGGATCCTGACCAAGCTGTTCGAGCGCAGCGAACGGCGCACGCAGCGCGAGGAGCGCGCCCCGGTCGAATGGGTGGACGGCGCGCGCCTGCCCTACCTGGGGCACGACCTGGTGCTGCGCCTGCAGCCGGCCGAGCGCAGCCACTGCATCCACGACGCCGCCGCGCGCACGCTGGAAGTGGGCGTGACGCCCGGACTCTCGGAATGGCAGGTGCGCGAGCGCGTCAAGCACTGGTTCCAGGACGAGGCGCGGCGCCTGTTCGGCGAGCGCCTCGACCTGTACGCGCCGCAGGTCGGCGTGTCCTACAACAGCTACGCGATCTCCTCGGCCGGCACGCGCTGGGGCTCGTGCACGGTACAGGGCAACATCCGCCTGAACTGGCGCCTGGTGCACTATCCGCTGGCGCTGCTGGACTACGTGGTGGTGCACGAACTGGCGCACCTGCGCGAGATGAACCACAGCCCGCGCTTCTGGGCGGTGGTGGGATCGGTGTTCCCGGACTACGACGGGGCCAAGGCGGCGCTCAGGAAGCGCTCGGTGGAGATGCCGGTGTTGTTCCCGTAGGGGTCAGGGCCCGGTGTTCCACCGCCGCGGAATTCCGAACGTCGATCACGACGCCCGGAACTTCAACTCGCCCGCCGCCCGCGCCTCGGCGATGCCGCGCATCGCGCTCACTTCATCCTTGTTCAGGCAGCGGAACGGAATCGGCAGCGTGCCGCGGTTCAGCACCATCATGAAACCCTTCGAGTAGGTGCGGATGCGCTGCACGTCGTCCCAGCCGATCAGGCTCACGCCGGTGTCGCTGGTGCGCACGATGCCGTGCTGGTCGATCTGGAACTCGTAGGTGCGGCGCCCGCGCCGCAGCAGCAGGAAGTGGGTGGCGGCCGACAGCGTCGACTTGAAGCGCAGCCAGGTGCCCATCGGCCAGCGGATGTGGCGCCGGCGGATCAGGTAGCCGCCGTGTTCCCACATGAAGCCGACATATTCGCCCAGCGTGTAGCGCACCCAGAAGTGCAGGCTGCAAAGGGCGGCGGGCGGATGCGCGACCGGGATCGGCGCCGCCGGCATGGCCTCGGCGCCGAGGTCGTCCGGCTGGTCCAGGAGGGCGGTGCCGCCGTCCACGTTGCCGCCCGCGCGCGCGCGATGTGTCCACAGCATGCCCATCCCCTTTTTCGTGTCTTGAACTAAGGAGAATGGTAACAAAAGCTAGGCAATATACCGTTGCAAGAGTTCAACAGTGCGCGCCGTCGCACCACGATGGCGCGCGGCGAACGCCAGCGCGCGCGCGCCCATCGCCGCGCGCGCCTGGCCATCCTCGAGCAGGCGCGCCGCCTCGCGCATCAGGCTGCCGGCATCGGGCACGCGCAGGGCGCCGCCGGTCGCCACCGCCTCCTCGGTCGCGTCGAGGAAGTTGAAGGTGTGTTCGCCGACCAGCACCGGCCGGCCCAGCGCGCAGGCCTCGATCAGGTTCTGGCCGCCCAGCGGCAGCAGGCTGCCGCCGATGAAGGCGCAGTCGCAGGCCGCGTAGTAGGCGAACATCTCGCCCATCGAGTCGCCCAGCAGCACGTCGGCCTGCACCTGCGCAGGCAATTGCGAACGGCGCGCGAGCGACAGTCCCCGCTCCTGCACCATGCGCGCCACCTCGTCGAAGCGCTGCGGGTGGCGCGGCACCAGCAGCAGGAGCATGCCCGGCGGGCGCCGCATGGCCGCGAACGCGTCCAGGATCGGCGCCTCCTCTCCTTCGCGGGTGGAGGCGCACAGCAGCACCGGGCGGGGGCCGCAGTGCGCGCGCAGCATGGCGCCCGTCTCCAGCGCCGCCGGGGGCGGCACCACGTCGAACTTGATGCTGCCGGTGACCAGCACGACGGGGGCGCCCAGCGAGGCGATGCGCGCGGCATCGGCCTCGGTCTGGGCCGCTACCAGCGGGATCGCGCGCGCCGCGTCCGTCATCAGGCCGCCCAGCCTGGTCCCGCGGCGCAGCGAGCGTTCGGACAGGCGCGCGTTCACCAGCGCCACCGGCACGCCGTGCGCGGCGCAGCCGTGGATCAGGTTCGGCCACACCTCGGTCTCCATCAGGATGCAGATGCGCGGCGCGAAATGGCGCAGGAAGCGGCCGACCATGAAGCCGGTGTCGTACGGCAGCCAGGATTGCACCACGCGCTCGCCATGCCTGGCGAACAGCGCCTTGCCAGTGGCGCGCCCGGTCGGCGTCATGTGCGTGAGCAGGATGCGGTGATCGGGATACGCGGCCAGCAGCGCCTCGACCAGCGGCTCGGCGGCGCGCGTCTCGCCCACCGACACGGCGTGCACCATGATGGCCGGCCGCGCCTGCGCCGCGCGGCGGCCGTAGACACCGAGGCGTTCGCCCAGGTGGGCGCGGTAGCCGGGTTCGGCGCGCCCGCGCCACCACAGGCGCCCCAGCACCAGCGGCAATGCCAGCCACCACAGCAGCGAATACAACGGGCGCATCACAGTCGTTCCATCAGGTTCGTTCCAGGAGGCCACGGGCGGCCGTGATCACCTCGGCGGCGGCCGGCGCCGCGCCGCCGTCGCCCAGGTTGACGATGCGATCCGACCAGTTGCCCTCCGTCTTCCAGCGCGGCGAATCGACGTAGATCTCCACCGTCGGCGTGAGGAAGGCGGCGGCGATATGGGTCAGGCCGGTGTCGACGCCGACGGCAAGCGCGGCGCCGCGCGCCAGGTCGACGGCCTGCATCAGCGGCAGTTGCGGCAGCACGACCGCATGCGGCAGCGCGGCGGCCAGCTGCCGCGCCGCTTCCTGTTCGCGCGCCGATCCCCAGGGCAGCAGCACCGGCAGCGGCGCCAGCGCCCGGCCCAGTGCGATCCAGTCGGCGGCGGGCCACTTCTTGGCGTCGCGCGCGGTCCCGTGGAAGAACACGGCATACGGGCCGTCCGGCATCCATGCCGGCCGCTGCGCGCGCTCGTGCAGGGGCGACGGCGCCGGCAGGCCGAAGTCCGGCGGCGTGTCGAGCGCGTAGCCGAGCGCCGCCGCCACCACCTGGCGCCCGCGCGCCACCGCATGGGTGCGCGGCGCCACCGGGATGCTGCGGCTGTGGAAGATGCGCGAGACGCCTTCGTAGCCGGAATCCTCGGTGCCGTTGGCCAGGCCGACCTTCTGGCCGCCAGGGCGCACGCGCGCCGCGGCCATGACGATGCCGGTCTTGATCAGGCCCTGGGTATCGAACACGTAGTCGTACTGCTCGGCGCGCAGGTCGCGGAAGAAAGCGCGCAGCTCCGCGCGCACGGCGGCGTGCCTGAACCCCTTCTTCCAGCGCCGCAGGGCGAACGGGATCACCTTGCGCACGTGCGGGTTGAGCCTGACCAGGCCGACGTAGCCCTCTTCCACCACCCAGTCGACCTGGGCCTGCGGGTAATGGCGCAGGATGTCCGCCACGATGGGCAGGTTATGCAGGACGTCGCCGAGCGACGACACCCGCACCAGCAGGATCTTCAAGGCGCGGCTTTCAGAACGGCAGTCGGGCGTCCGGCTTGGCGGCCAGGATCACGCGGGCGAACTCGCCCTGGATGCGCGCCAGCGCTTCCGGGGTCTCGCCCTCGAAGCGCAGCACGACCACCGGCGTGGTGTTCGAGCCGCGCGCCAGGCCGAAGCCGTCCGCGTATTCGACGCGCAGGCCGTCGATGTCGTTGACGCGCTCGGCGCCCGGGAAGGTGGCTTCCTTGCGCAGCTTCTCGATCAGCGCGAAGTTCTCGCCTTCCTGCAGGTGCAGGTGCAGTTCCGGGGTGC
>DAMAFT010000217.1:0-7373 GCA_031995805.1 Massilia sp. | reverse complement strand
CCAGGCCGAACAGCAGCTTGATCAGCTGGCCGGCGCCGACCATCTGCGCGATCAGATAGAACAGCACGGTGACCAGGGTGCCGGAGGCCGCGAACATGCGCACCGGCTTCTGGGCGAAGCGGTAGGCGGCCACGTCGGCAAAGGTGAAGCGGCCCAGGTTGCGCAGGCGCTCGGCCATCAGGAACGTGAGCACGGGCCAGCCGACCAGGAAGCCGATCGCATAGATCAGGCCGTCGAAGCCGTTGGCGAACACGGCGGCGGAAATGCCCAGGAACGAGGCGGCCGACATGAAGTCGCCGGCGATCGCCAGGCCGTTCTGGAAACCGGTGATGCCGCCGCCGGCGGTGTAGAAGTCGGACGCGGAGCGGGTCTTCGCGGCCGCCCACTTGGTGATGAACAGGGTCAGCACCACGAACACGGCGAACATGACGATCGCGGTCCAGTTGGTGGCCTGCTTGGTGGCCTGGCCCAGGTCGGGCGCGGCCAGCGCGAGGTTGCTGGCGCCCAGCAGGGCCAGCAGGGAAGCGTTGCGGAGGCGGGTCATCATGCGTGCCTCCGGATCGGCTGGGCGGCGTCGGCCGGGGTGCCGGCTGCCGCGTTCTTCTGGATGGCGTCGGTCAGCGCGTCGAACTCGTTGTTGGCGCGGCGTACGTAGATGCCGGTGACGACGATCGTGAACAGGATGACGAACAGGCCCAGGGGCACGCCCCAGGACATGACGCCGGCACCGACGCGCGACGCCATGAACTGCTTGTCGAAGGCGTTCAGGAGGGTGAAGCCGTAGTACACGACCATCACGCTCCAGGTCAGCATCCAGCCGTAGCGGGAGCGCGTCTCCTTGAGCTTGCGGTAGTTGGGGTCGTTCTTGACCCTCTGGACAATGTCTTGATCCACTTTTGTCTCCAATTTTCTAGTATGACCCTGCGAACATGGACAGGTTGGTGTCGATCCTAAGTGCGCCCCCTTACCCGATTCTTACGGCCACATGGAAACAGGGGCAATTCGGTGTTTCAGGCTGAAACATCGTGAAACATCGGCGCTGCCATGGTTTACACTGGCGCCATGAGCCATCCTCCCCGCCTTCCCGCGGCGGGCGCCCCCGACGATGCCGGCAAGCCGGTGATCTGGACCGTCTCGGTCTCGCGCCTGTCCGAGCTGTTCCGCCACATCACGCCGGCCTACGACCACCTGGCCCGCATCGAGCCGCTGCACCTGGGCTTCGACGAGGCCGCGCGCCACATCCGCGAACGCCTGGCGGTCGAGCACTGCGACGTGGTGATCGCGGCCGGCTCCAACGCCGCCTACCTGAAGGGCCGCGTCGCCGTGCCGGTGGTCGTGGCCCGGGCCAGCGGCTTCGACGTGATGCAGGCGCTGGCGCGGGCGCGCCGGCTGTCGCAGCGCGTCGGCCTGATCAGCTACCAGAAGCCGCTGGCGGAACTGGCCGAGTTCGCCGCCACGTTCGGCCTCGTGATCGAGCAGCGCACCTATGTCACCGAGGAAGACGCGCGCGCCGCCGTGGCCGAACTGAAGGCGGCCGGCATCGAGGTCGTCGTCGGCGCCGGCCTGATCACCGACCTGGCCGAGGAAGCGGGCTTGACAGCGGTGTTCGTGTACTCGGCCGAATCGATCCGGCGCGCCTTCGACGACGCCCTCGAGATGGCGCGCCAGACCCGGCTCGAGGCCGGGCGCGGCCGGCGCAGCGGCGCCCGCGATGCCGATGCGCGCCGGGCCCGGCGCGGCCTGAACGACCTGCGCGGCGAGTCGGCCGCGATGGAACGGCTGCGCCAGGCCGTGGTGCTGTACGCGCGCTCGCCCGCCACGGTGCTGATCCAGGGCGAGACCGGCACCGGCAAGGAGCTGGTGGCGCAAGCCATCCACCGCGAGAGTCCGAAGCGTGCCGCCAACCGCCCCTTCGTCGCGATCAACTGTGGCGCGATCGCGGAATCGCTGCTGGAATCGGAACTGTTCGGCCACGAGGAAGGCGCGTTCACCGGCGCGCGCCGCGGCGGCCATGCCGGCCTGTTCGAGGCGGCCGACGGCGGCACGCTGTTCCTCGACGAGATCGGCGAGATGCCGCTGGCCCTGCAGACCCGGCTGCTGCGGGTGCTCGAGGAACGCGAAGTGATGCGGGTCGGCGGCACGCGCCCGGTGCCGATCGACGTGCGCGTGGTCGGCGCCACCCACTGCGACCTCGAGGCGCGCGTGCGCGAGGGGCGCTTCCGCGCCGACCTGTTCTACCGCCTGGCCGTGCTGCGCCTGGCGCTGCCGCCGCTGCGCGAGCGCGCCGAAGACATTCCCGAGCTGGCCGAATGGGCGCTGAAGAACGCGCTGGCGGCGCTGGGCGCCCGCCCCCATCCGAACCTGGCGGCCGAGGTCCGGGCCTGCGCGCCGCTGCTGGCGCGTCACGCCTGGCCCGGCAACGTGCGCGAGCTGCGCAACCTGATGGAACGCCTGGCGCTGTTCCTGGCGGCCGAGCCGCTGCAGGCGCTGACGCCGGCCTTCGTGCTGGGCGTGGCGCCGGAACTGGCGGGCGACGCGGCGTCGTTCGTCATCCCGCCGCCGGCGCCGGCGCCGCTGCCGCAGGAAAGCCTGGCCGAGGTGCTGGCGCGCTTCGGCGGCCAGCGCGACGCGGCGGCGCGGCACCTGGGGATCAGCCGGACGACCTTGTGGCGGCGCCTGAAGGCCGGCAACTGAGCCGTCGCTCCCGCGCGGACGGCGTGCTCGCTTTAACACCGCCCAAACGGAGCGCGCCGAAAAGCCGTATCATGGTTTTTTCACCATGGCCCGGCGCCGACCCGGCACCGGTTCCGCCAGCGGCGCCCACGAGGCGCCGTTTCAACGGAGGCATCATGCAAGACTTGTCGCAAGCTGCACTGTTTTCCCTGATCGGCAATACCCCCCTGGTCGAAGTCACGCGCATGGACACCGGGCCCTGCCGTCTGTTCCTCAAGCTCGAATCCCAGAATCCCGGCGGCTCCATCAAGGACCGCGTCGGCCGCGCCATGATCGAGGCGGCCGAGCGCGACGGCCGCCTGCAACCGGGCGGCACCGTGGTCGAGGCCACGGCCGGCAACACCGGCCTGGGCCTGGCGCTGGTGGCGCGCATCAAGGGCTACCGGGTCGTGCTGGTGGTGCCCGACAAGATGGCGTCCGAGAAGGTGCTGCACCTGAAGGCGCTCGGCGCCGAGATCCACCTGACCCGTTCCGACGTCGGCAAGGGCCACCCCGAGTACTACCAGGACGTGGCGGCGCGCCTGGCCCGGGACATTCCCGGCGCCTGGTTCGCCGACCAGTTCAACAACCCGGCCAACCCGGACGCCCACGAGACCACCACCGCGCCGGAGATCTGGGACCAGATGCGCCACGAGCTGGACGCCATCGTCGTCGGCGTCGGCTCGTCCGGCACCCTCACCGGCCTGTCGCGCTTCTTCGCGCGCGTGCAGCCCGACGTGGAATTCGTGCTGGCCGATCCGCAGGGCTCGATCCTGGCCGGCTACGTCGCCACCGGCAAGGTGGCCGACGTGTCGGGTTCCTGGGCCGTCGAAGGCATCGGCGAGGATTTCATCCCCGCCATCGCCGACCTGTCGCGGGTAAGCACCGCGTATTCCATCACGGACGAGGAAAGCTTCCACATGGCGCGCGAGCTGCTGCGCCAGGAAGGCATCCTGGCCGGCTCCTCCACCGGCACGCTGCTGGCGGCGGCGCTGAAATGGTGCCGCGCCCAGACCAGCCCGAAGCGCGTCGTCACCTTCGTCTGCGATACCGGCACGCGCTACCTCACCAAGGTCTACAGCGACGGCTGGATGGTCGACCAGGGCCTGCTGCAGCGCCCGCAGACGGGCGACCTGCGCGACCTGGTCGGGCGCCGCTTCGACGCCGGCGAAGTCGTCACGGTAGCGCCGTCCGACACCCTGCTGACCGCCTTCAACCGCATGCGCGCCGCCGACCTGGCCCAGTTGCCCGTGATCGACAAGGGCCGCCTGGTCGGCCTGATCGACGAATCCGACCTGCTGCTGCACGTGACCACGGAGCGCGAGCGCTTCGGGGCGCCGGTGTCCGCCACCATGACGCCCGACCTGCAGACGCTGGCGCCCGGCGCCGGCATGCAGCAGCTGCGCGACATCCTCGACCGCGGCCTGACCGCCGTGGTCGCCGAGGGCGACCGGTTCTATGGCCTGATCACCCGCTTCGACCTCATCAACCACCTGCGCAGGACCCTGACGTGACCAAATCCGACGACAAGCGCGACGACAACCACGACCACAACGACGGCCGCAAGCGCCACATCGCCACCCGCGTGATCCACGGCGGCCAGTCACCCGACCCCAGCACCGGCGCCGTGATGCCGCCGATCTACGCCACCTCGACCTTCGTCCAGGACAGTCCCGGCGTGCACAAGGGCCTGGACTACGGCCGCTCGCACAACCCGACGCGCTGGGCGCTCGAGCGCTGCGTGGCCGACATCGAGGGCGGCGGCGGCGCCTTCGCCTTCGCCTCGGGCCTGGCCGCCATCGCCGCCGTGCTCGAGCTGCTGCCGGCCGGGGCCCACGTGGTGGCCGGCGACGACATGTACGGCGGCACCTATCGCCTGTTCGAACGCGTGCGCCGCCAGAGCGCCGGCCATGCATTCAGCTACGTCGACCTGGCCGACCCGCAGGCGCTGGCCGGCGCGTTGCGTCCGGAAACGCAGCTGGTGTGGATCGAGACGCCGACCAACCCGATGCTCAAGCTGGCCGACCTGCGCGCCATTGCCGCGGCATGCCGGGCGCGCGGCATCCTCACGGTGTGCGACAACACCTTCGCCAGCCCCATCAACCAGCGGCCGCTCGAACTGGGCATCGACATCGTCGTGCACTCGACCACCAAGTACATGAACGGCCACTCGGACGTGATCGGCGGCGTCGCCGTGGTCGGCCTCGAGGAACGCCACGCGGCGCTGCGCGAGCGCCTCGGCTTCATCCAGAACGCCGTCGGCGCCATCCAGGGACCGTTCGACAGCTTCCTGGTGCTGCGCGGGATCAAGACCCTGGCCCTGCGCGTCGAACGCAGCAACGCCAACGCCCTCGACCTGGCGCAGTGGCTGGAACGGCAGCCGAAGGTGAAACGGGTGCACTATCCCGGCCTGGCCTCGCATCCCCAGCACGCCTTGGCGCGGCGCCAGATGCATGGCTACGGCGGCATCGTCTCGATCGATCTCGACACCGACCTGGTCGGCGCGCGCCGCTTCCTCGAGCACTGCGAGGTATTCACGCTGGCCGAGAGCCTGGGCGGGGTGGAAAGCCTGATCGAACATCCCGCCATCATGACGCACGCGACCATCCCGGTCGAACAGCGCGCGCGGCTGGGAATCGGCGACGGGCTGGTCCGGCTGTCGGTGGGCATCGAGCACGTGGAAGACCAGCGCGCGGACCTGGAGCGGGCGCTGGCGGCGATCTGAGACGCGGCTTCAGGCGTAGGTCGGCGCTGGCAGCGCGCGCGCGTCCGCGTCGTCGACGTCCGCTTTCTGCACCTGGTGCACGGCCCGCTCCACGTCGCGGCGCACCTTGAAGGTGGCCACCACCCCGGTCAGCTGCTCGGCCTGGGCGCGCATCGACTCGGCCGAGGCCGCCGCCTGCTCCACCATGGCGGCGTTCTGCTGGGTGGCATGGTCCATGTCGTCGATCACCCGGCGCACCTGGGCGATGCCGGCCGCCTGTCCGGCGCTGGCCGCGTTGATCTTCTGCAGCAGGTCGGCCACGTGCTGCACGCGCTCCAGGATCTGGCGCATCGTGCCGCCGGCGGCGCCCGCGATGCCGGCGCCGGATTCGATCGCGCCGGTCGACTCGCCGATCAGCGCCTTGATTTCCTTGGCCGCCGCGGCCGAGTGCTGCGCCAGGTTGCGCACCTCGGCCGCTACCACCGCGAAGCCGCGCCCTTCGGCCCCGGCGCGCGCCGCTTCCACGGCGGCGTTCAACGCCAGGATATTGGTCTGGAAGGCGATCCCGTCGATCATCGAGGTGATGTCGTTGATGCGCGCGGCCGACTGGCGGATCGTCTCCATGCGCTCGACCATCTGGGCCACGGCCTGCGCACCCTGCCGCGCCACCGTCGAGGCGGCGAGCGCCAGGTCGTTCGCTTCGTTGGCGTTGACGTGGTTCTGTTCCACCGCTTCCGTCAATTCCACCATCGAGCGCACCGTCTCGTGCAGGCTGCTGGCCTGTTCCTCGGTGCGGTCGGACAGGTCGCGGTTGCCGTCGGCCATTTCGGCCGAGGCCTGGTCGATCATGCGGGCGCTGTCCAGCACGCGCACGACGGCCGCCGACATGCCTTCGGTCATGTGGTTCAGCGCGTCGAACATGCGCCCGATCTCGTCGCCGCGCCGGTGCACGATCTTGGCGCCGAGATCGCCCTCGGCCACCCGCTCGGCCAGGCGCACCGCTTCCTGCAGCGGCGTCACGATGCCGCGCGTGAGCAGCCAGGCGGCGCTGGCGCCGACCAGCAGCGCGATCGCGCCGAACGCCAGCAGCAGCACGCGGCCGGCGGCGAAGGCGCGCGCCGAGGCGTCGGCCATCGCGCGCGCCTGGCCGGCCTGGGAGGCCAGCAGCGCTTCCAGCGCGCCGGTGTAGGCGGCGAAGGTGGTGGCGAGCCGGCCGGCGGCCAGTTGCTCGACTTCCTGGGTCTTGCCGAATTCCTTGGCTTGGAACACCTGCTTGCGCACGTCCAGGTAGGCCGCCCTGGCGCGCGCCGCGCGCTCGGCCAGCTCGCCTTCGCCGGGGCCGGCAGGCAGCCGGCCCAGGCGCGCCTCGATGGCGGCCGCCTCCTGCTCTCCCTTGGCCAGCTGGGCCTGGAAATAGTCGCCCAGCTCCAGGCTGTCGCTGCGCGCGATGCTGACGGTCCGCGTGCCGTTCAGGCGCGCCACGCCCAGCAGTTCGGAGGTGGCCTGCTGGCGCGCCAGCTTGTTGTCGACCAGGTCGCGCGTGGTGCGGGCGGCGGCTTCCATGCGCCACAGCGATACCAGGGAAATCAGGACGATGGCGAGGGAGACGACGGCGAAGGCGCCGAGGATCTTGGTGCCGGTACGGAGGTTGTCGAAACGCATGCTGAACGGGGCTGGGTTCAAGGGATACCCCCAGTATAGGAAGCCATTGTGACGGCATCATGAAACAATGTTTCCCTTGAATAACATTTATTTCAAAATATTAATGCGCGGTCATCCTGCTTGCGTGCCCGCGCCGGCATGCATGGGCGAAAAAAAGCCCGCACTGGGCGGGCTCCTCGGCCTTGCGGCAGGCGACGGCAAGGTCGCTTATTCGATCTCGACGGTCTCGACGGGTTCCGGCGGCGGCGGCACGTCGCCTTCCGGGAACTCGAGGACCACGTCGTCCTTCTCGTTC
>DAMAFT010000216.1:0-7377 GCA_031995805.1 Massilia sp. | reverse complement strand
ACACGCGCCAGTATGGCGTCGTCAGCGCCAGTCCCTACCGCCAGGACCTGGAACTGGTCTCGGGCATCGTCGAGAAGCCCAAGCCCGAGGACGCGCCGTCGACGCTGGCCGTGGTCGGCCGCTACGTGCTGTCCGGCGCGATCTTCGAGCACCTCGAGACCATCGGCGCCGGCGCCGGCGGCGAGATCCAGCTCACCGACGGCATCGCCGCGCTGATGGCGCGCGAGCGCGTGCTGGCCTACCGCTACGCCGGCCAGCGCTACGATTGCGGCTCCAAGCTGGGCTACCTGCAGGCGATGACCGCGATCGGCCTGAAGCATCCGGAAACGGCCGCGGGCTTCGCCGACTTCCTGCGCCAGATGGGACAGGAAGGCGCGCGATGACGGTGCGCGAGATCCTGCGCATGGGCGATCCGCGCCTGCTGCGCGAGGCGCAGCCGGTCGCGGCCTTCGACACGCCCGCACTGCACGCGCTGGTGGCCGACCTGTTCGAGACCATGCACGCGGCCGACGGCGCCGGCCTGGCGGCGCCGCAGATCGGCGTCGACCTGCAGGTCGTGATCTTCGGCTTCGGCAGCAACCAGCGCTACCCGGACGCGCCGCCCGTGCCCGAGACGGTGCTGGTGAACCCGGTGCTCACGCCGCTGTCGGCCGAGATGGAAGAGGGCTTCGAGGGCTGCCTGTCGGTGCCGGGCCTGCGCGGCAGCGTGCCGCGCTACACGCGGCTGCGCTACGAGGGTTTCGACCAGTACGGCAACCCTATCCGGCGCGACGTCGACGGCTTCCATGCGCGCGTGGTGCAGCACGAGGTCGACCACCTGCTGGGCATCCTGTACCCGATGCGCATCCAGGATTTTTCCCGCTTCGGCTTCACCGAAGTGATGTTCCCCCACCTCGACCCGAAGGCAGACGATTGAACACCCTTCTCGTAGCCCGCCGGCTGGCCGCGGCGGTCCTGCTGCTCGGCGCCGCCTGCGCCCAGGCCCAGACCCCGGCCACCACGGCCGCGCCGGCGCCGTCCGATTCCGCTAAATTGTTTACCTGGATCGACGCCGATCCGAAGAGCGAGCTGTGGGTCGACACCGGCTTCGCCACCTGGCACTTCGACCGCGACAAGGACCTGAACGGCGGCAACAAGGGCCTGGGCGCGGAATACCGCTTCTCGGGCACGATGGCGGCCGTGGCGGGCCGCTTCTACAACAGCGACCGCGAATGGTCGAACTATGCCGGCGTGATCTGGCAGCCGTGGGCGCTCGGCCCGGTGCGCATCGGCGCGGCGCTGGCCGCCTTCGACGGCTACCCGCGCATGCGCGACGGCGGCTGGTTCCCGGCGGCGATCCCGACGCTGACCTACGAGTACCGGCGGGTGGGCGTGAACGTCGGGATCATCCCCAGCTACAAGGACCGGCTGTATGGCGGGATTTCGGTGCAGCTCAAGCTGAAGCTGTTCTGATTCCGCCGTGGTGCGCTCGGGGAGCGCACCCTGCTACACCGCGCCGGTCCGCGGCCCGTCATCTGGCCGCGCCATACGGCGACTTGCCGCCCTCCGCAACGAACGCATCGATCCGCGCGCGCAGCACCGGCAGCGGCACCGACCCCATCTTCAGCACCGTGTCGTGGAAGGCGCGGATGTCGAACTTCGCGCCCAGCGCCTGCTCGGCCTTGGCGCGCGCTTCCATGATCGCCATCTGGCCCAGGTAGTAGGACAGCGCCTGTCCCGGCCACGAGATGTAGCGGTCGACTTCCGTCTCGATCTCGTGGTCCGACAACGCCGTGTTGTCGTGCATGTAGGCCTGCGCCTGTACGCGGGTCCAGCCCATGGCGTGGATGCCGGTGTCGACCACCAGGCGCGCCGCGCGCCAGGCCTGGTAGCTGAGCATGCCGAAGGTCTCGTAGGGCGTCTCGTAGATGCCCATCTCGCTGCCCAGGCGCTCGCAGTACAGTGCCCAGCCTTCGCCGTAGGCCGAGATGTAGGCGCGCCGGAACGGCGGCACGCCCTGCTGTTCCAGCGCCACCGGCATCTGGAAGGCGTGGCCAGGGGCCGACTCGTGCAGCGTCAGCGCGGGCAGGCTGTACAGGGCGCGCGCCGGCAGGTTGTAGGTGTTCACCAGGTAGATGCCGGGACCGCCGCGCGCCGACGTGTAGTAGGGCGCCTGGTCGGCCGGCACCGGCACGATGGCGAAGCGGCGCCGCGGCAGGTAGCCGAAATACTGGTCGGCCTTGGCGTCGAACTTCTTGGCGATCCAGGCGGCGCGCATCAGCAGCTCGTCCGGCGTCTTCGCGTAGAACTGCGGATCGGTGCGCAGGAAGGCGAGGAAGGCCGGCAGGTCGCCCTTGAAGCCGGCCTGCGCCATCGTCTGCTGCATCTCGGCCCGGATCTTCGCCATCTCGGCCAGGCCGGTCGCGTGGATCCGGCGCGCGTCCATGTCCAGCGTGGTGTACTCGACGATCTTCGACCGGTAGTAGGCCTGGCCGTCGGGGAGGCTTTCCGCCGCCAGCGTGGCGCGCGCGTTCGGGAAGTATTCGGCCTGCACGAACTTCAGCGTCGCCGCGTAGGCCGGCTGCACCTTGTCGGCGATCAGCCGCGCCCCCTGTGCGCGCAGGTCGTCCTGCACGGCCGCGGGAATGGTCGAGGGCATGGTCTTGAACGGATTGTAGTACACCGTTTCCTGCGGCGTGCGCGCGTCGACGACGTTCAGCAGCGGCGCGTCGCGCCCGGCCAGCGTCACCTTCGGCGGCGTGAAGCCGCGCGCCAGGCCCGCGCGCATATTGTCGGTCTCCTCGGCGAAGTAGCGCGGCAGGTCGGCCAGCTGCTTCAGGTAGGTGCGGTACGCGTCCTCGGTCTTGAGCGGGCGCCGCGCGATGTACATGATGTCGCTCCAGAACGCGCTGTCGGCGTTCACCGGCTGCTCGTACTCGCGGAAGCGCTGGGCCTGGACGAAGGCGGCGACCTGGGCGCGGTAGACGGCGTAGTCGACCTGCGCGGCGGCCGACAGCGCGGCCGGCCTGACGGTGTCGAGCCGGCGCAGCACGTCTTCCCAGTAGGCCAGGCGCGCGGCCTGGGTGCGGGCATCGACGCGGGCCAGCTCGCCGCGCGCGGCGCGCGGGCTGTCCTCGTCCCATGCGAGGCCTTGCTGCACGCGCCATTTCCACTCGGCCTGCCAGATGGCCTGGAAACGGGCGTCCTCGGCGTGGGCGGGGGCCGCAGTCGCGGCCTTGGCGGCGAAGCTGGGCGCGGCGGGCGCGAGCGACAGGACGGTCAGGAGGGCGGCGGCCAGCGTGCTTGGCTTCATGGGATTCCTAGGCGTTGGTTGGGCATTGATGTTGCAATCGGTCACGATATTACCCGGGTTTCATAGGGCGCGGCCAGCCTTCCGGCCTATAATAAGTTGCTTAAAATAAATATTCGAGAGGGATGCACATGGACTATCGCGGCACCGCGGGCAACGACGACATCGACCAGCGCCGGGACGGGATCCCGGAGGGCAGCGTGATCTACGGCGGCGACGGCGACGACACCATCGGGCTGGACAACGCACTGGCCGACGGCGGGCGCGGCAACGACACCATCGTCAACCGCGCCCAGGGCTGGGCCACCGCGGCCTACTGGGATTCGCCGGCCGGGGTGCACGTCGATCTCGGCCAGGGCTGGGCCGAGGACGGCTTCGGCACGCGCGACACGCTGGTCGGCATCCGCGTCGTGCAGGGCAGTAACTTCGACGATACCCTGGTGGGCGGCGCGGCCGACGAATCCTTCTACGGCGGCGCGGGCAGCAACACGGTACGCGGCGGCGCCGGCTTCGATACCGTCGACTACTATTTCGCGCCCTCGAGCGCGGCGCAGGTCAGCTACGATGCCGCCACCGACACCTTTACCGTGGCCAAGCGGTTCGCCAACGGCGACCGCGGCACCGACGTCCTCACCGGCATCGAGAAGATCGCGTTCAGCGGCGACGGTTCGGACGGCAAGGTCATCCTGCGCTCGGACTACGTGGGCGACTTCCGCACCGCCGCCACCGTCCAGGTGGCGCATCCGGACGGGGCCGGGATCACCCAGCTCAAGGCGGGCGACTTCGACGGCGACGGCCGCGTCGATTTCGCCTACGTCACCCAGGTCGGCACCGGCACCGCGCCGGCGCCGACCTACTTCTACGCGGGCGACGGCAAGGGCGGCTTCGCCGACGCCACCACGGCGCTGCTGGGCCAGGTGCCGATGAAGATCGTCGGCGGCGGGCGCAGCATCGTGGCCGACTTCAACGGCGACGGCGCGGACGACCTGTACCAGCTCGACTTCGGCGACGACGCGCCGCCATTCGCCGGCGGCATCGACAGCCTGTACCTGTCCGACGGCGCCGGGCGCCTGGTCGACGCCAGCGCCACGCTGGCGCAGCGGCGCGACCTGAGCCATGGCGGCAGCGCCGGCGACGTCGACGGCGACGGCGACATCGACCTGCTCGTGAATACCCTCGACAAGGGCAACATCCTGCTGCTCAACGACGGCCACGGACGCTTCGCGGAGCGCCCCGGCCTGCTGCCGCGCCCCGGCACCACCATCGGCAACGTGGTGTATCCGGAGACCAGCACCTTTTCCGGCATGGTCGACGTCGACGCCGACGGCGACCTCGACCTGGTCCTCGGCACCTGGGACGGCAACCTGGTGAACCAGGGCAGCAAGGTGCTGCTCAACGACGGCCACGGCGATTTCACGAAGCGCGCGCCGATCGTGCTGCCGGCCAGCGGCCTCGACAAGGAAATCGTGCTGGAGGTCGAGGCCATCGACCTGAACGGCGACGCCTGGCCGGACCTGATGCTGAGCGTGACCAACGGCGGCGACCATACGGCGTTCTACCACACCGACTACATCCAGCTGCTGGTCAACGACGGCACCGGCCATTTCCGCGACGAGACCGCGAGCCGCCTGCCGCAAGACCGCGACAGCTCCCGGCCGGGCTGGCTGATGTCGTTGCAGTCGGTCGACTTCAACCGCGACGGCCATCCCGACATCCTGGCCGAGTCGGCCGGCGAGCCGATCGCCTCGCGGGTCTACCTGAACCGCGGCGACGGCAGCTTCGCGCTCGACTGGGAAAGCGATCCGGGCGGACGCGCCTTCGCCGCCGACGTCGACGGCGACGGCATGGCCGACGTGGTCGCCGCCGCCGGGCGCGACGACGTGGTCACCTGGATCAGCCACCTGGCCAACGACCATGTGTATGCCGCCAACTTCGGCGGCGACACGCTGCGCGGCGCCAGCGGCGCCGACCGCTTCATCGCGCGCGACGGCGTCGACGTGTTCGACGGTGCCGGCGGCCTGGACACGGCGGTGTTCGCCGGCGCGCGCGCCGCCTACACGGTGGCCGTGGACGGCGGCGGCGTCCGCGTGGAAGGTGCGGGAACGCGCGCCGCGCTGAGCGCCATCGAGCGCGTCGAATTCGCCGACGGCGCGCTGGCCTTCGACATCGACGGCGCCGCCGGCCAGGCCTACCGCGTCTACCAGGCGGCGCTGGGCCGCGCGCCCGACGCGGGCGGCCTCGGCTTCTGGATCGCGGCGCTCGACCGCGGCACCAGCCTGGACGACGTCGCCGCGCAGTTCGTCGCCAGCCCCGAGTTCCGCGCCACCTACGGCGCGCTCGGCGACGATGGCTTCCTCTCCACCATCTACCACAACATCCTGGGGCGCGAGGCGGATGCCGAGGGGTTCGCGTTCTGGCAGGCGGCGCTCGGGAACGGCTATACGCGCGCCCAGCTGGTGGCGCAGTTCAGCGAAAGCGCCGAGAACCAGTCGCAGGTCGGCGCCGCGATCGCGGACGGCGTCGCGTACCAGCCTTACGGGTGACGGTCAGCGCTTGACCTTGCCGTACGCCTCGCCCGCGCGCCATGCCGGCAGGGCCGGCGCGTTCGCCACCGCATAGCCCAGGTTCAGCGTGAACTGGGCCTGCTGCACCATGCCGGACAGGTCCCAGGACGGATCGTACTGGTCGCCGACCTGGTGGTAGACCCTGGTGAAGGCGCGCATCTTCTCGCCCGCGCCGTGCTCGTGCTCGAAGCTGAACTTGCCGTCGCCCGAGAACACGGCCGAGCCCACGCTGAAGGCGGGCACGCCGGCCTTGGCGAAGCTGAAGTGATCGGCGCGGAAGTAGGCGCCGCCCAGGTCCGGCACCGGCGGCGCCACCTGCAGGCCCATCGCCTGCGCCACCTGGCCGGCCGACTGCGCCAGCGAGCTGCGCTCGGCGCCGGCGATGCCGATGTCGCGCGTGCGGCCGACGAAATTCATGCTGTCCAGGTTCAGGTCGGCCGCCGTCCTGGCCAGCGGCCAGGGCGGATTGTTCACCCAGGCCAGGCTGCCCAGCAGGCCCTGTTCCTCGGCCGCCGGCCACAGGAAGATCTGGCTGCGCCTGGCCGGCTGGCGCACCGCCGCCTGCGCCATCGCCAGCAGGGCGGCGCTGCCGGAGCCGTTGTCGATCGCCCCGTTCCAGATGTGGTCGGCCTGGCCGTTGCCGGTGTCGACGCCCAGGTGGTCCCAGTGCGCCGAATAGATCACGGCTTCGTCCTTCAGCTTCGGGTCGGTGCCGGGCACGATGCCGGCCACGTTGTACTGCACCACGGTGCGCACGGCGCTCCTGACCTCGGCCCGGCCGACGGCATCCAGCGCCACCGGGCGGAAGCCCCGCACCTCGGCGCGCGCGCGCAGCGCGTCCAGGTCCTGGCCGGCGGCGGCGAACAGGCGCCGCGCGAAGTCCTCGCTGATCCAGCCCTGCAGCGCGTTGCCCGCGCCGGCCAGGTGGAACTGCTCGTGCGAGAAGCTGTTGACCGGCACGCTCCACGGGTACGACGCCGATGCCGTCGTGTGGATCAGCAGGATGCCGGCCGCGCCCTGGCGCAGCGCTTCCTCGAACTTGTAGGTCCAGCGCCCGTGCCAGGTCAGCGACTTGCCGCCGAAGCGCTCCGGCTCGGCTTGCGTCGGCTGCGGGTCGTTGACCATGGCCACCAGCAGCTTGCCCTTCACGTCGGCGCCGGCGAAGTCGTTCCAGCGTTCGTCCGGCGCGTCGATGCCGTAGCCGACGAACAGCACGGGCGCCGCCAGGCGCGTCTCGGCCTGGCCGCCGGCGTTGGCGAACACGGCGTCGGTGCCGAAGCCTGCCGCCAGCGCCTTGCCGCCAGCCTCGAAGCGCAGGCTGCTGCCGGGCAGCGTCTTCTGGCCGACCAGCTCGACCTTGTGGCGGTAGCCGCCGCCCGGCAGCGGCTGCAGGCCCAGCGCCGCGGCCTGGGTCTCGAGGTAGCGCACGGCCAGGTCGCCGCCGCGCTGGCCGGTGCCGCGGCCCTCGAACAGGTCGTCCGCCAGCAGGGACAGGTGGGCGCGCAGCGGCGCCTCGGCGACGAC
>DAMAFT010000215.1:0-7387 GCA_031995805.1 Massilia sp. | reverse complement strand
CCGGCGCTGGCCGCCGTGCCCTTCCTGGCGCTGGACGCGCTGGGCATCGATCCCTTGCGCGCGTTCCAGGTGGTGAACTACGCCGCCGTCCTGGTGCTGGCGCTGGCGCTGCGCCGTTTCTTCCGCTCCGACGCCAAGGCCGCGCTCGCGCTGCTGCTGTTCTTCGCCTGCGGCGGCGGCCTGTACATCAACTGGACCAGCCCGGAATGCGTCAGTGCCGCCGGCCTGCTGGCGGCGCTGCTGTTCCTGCTGAGCGGCGCGCCGCTGGCGGCCGGCCTGCTGGGCGGCGTGGCATCGCTGCAGAACCCGACCATCGTGTTCTTCTTCGCGTTCGGCCCGCTGATCAAGCTGTGGCTGGAATACCGCCGCGAACAATCGTTCGGCGCCAACCTGAAGGCGCAGCTGACGCCCGCCAACCTGACCGGCCTGGCCGCCGGGCTGGCCGTGTTCGCGTTGCCGGTGCTGTTCAACTTCTACCAGTACGGCGTGCCCAACATCATCGCCAAGAAATTCTCCGACCCGCACTTCGTCGGCATGGCGCGCCTGGTCTCGTTCTTCTTCGACCTGAACCAGGGCATGATCCTGGCGATCCCCGGCGTGGCCGTGCTGCTGGCCGCCTGGGGCTGGAGCCGCCGCGGCGGCGGCACGCTGGCGCTGTGCCTGCTGTTCACGCTGGCGCTGGCGCTGCCGGCGCTGGCCGTGCAGAACTGGAATTCCGGCGCCGCCGGCGTGATGCGCTACGCGTTCTGGGCCGCGATGCCCCTGCTGCTGGCGCTGCTGCTGCGCGTGCGCGAGCGGGCGCGCTGGCCGGTGCCGCTGGTGGCCGGGCTGGCGCTGGTACAGGCGGCGGCGATGGCGCACGCGGTCAGCTACACCTATGTCCAGATGAGCCCACTGGCGCGCCTGGTGATGCGGGTCGCGCCGCAGTGGTACCACCCGGAACCGGAAATCTTCGCCGAGCGCATGGGCCACAACGACGACTATATCCGCCCTGCCCGGGCCTACGCCTTCCGGGCCGGCGCCATGAGCAAGACGCTGTACTACCCGGCCGAGCCGGCGTCCATCGCGCAGCTGTGCGGCAGCGACGGTGCGCTGGCGCCGGACAATGCCTATGCCGACAGCGCCTACGGCTGGCGCTACATCGACGGCCCGGTGCGCTGCATCCACAGCGGCCTGCGCCAGCGCACCCTGCAGGCGGCGCAGTTCCGCGACCGCGACGGCATCGCGCTGGACGCCGGCTGGAGCGGGGTCGAATTCAACGGCGGCACCTGGAACGGCGCGTGGTCGCAGGGCGCGCGCTCGCGCCTGGTGCTGGCGCCGGCGGCGGGTGCGGATGCGGGCGCGCGGCCGGCCAGCCTGACCCTGCTGGGCCAGTACCTGGACGGCAACCGCCGCACCCGCGTGCGCATCGACGGCGTCGACCTGGGCTGGCAGGAACTCGACCGCCCGGTCGTCCTGGCGCTGCCGGCGGGACGCGCCGGGGCGCCGGTGATCGTCGAGCTGGAGCACGAGGCGCCGCATGCGCCGGGGCCGGGCGATACGCGCGCGCTGGCCTTCTTCCTGCGCGAAGTGCGCCTGCACGAGGACCCGAGCCTGGCGCACCGCTGAGCGGTTTCGACAAGGCGGCGTCCATGCGCTACCATTTGACTTTTACACAACATCACGAAGATCGCATCCATGAGCCAGCCAGCGTCGATTGCCGTCGTCATTCCCAGCTATAAAGTGACCCGCCACATCCTGGGCGTCGTCGCCGGCATCGGACCGGAGGTCGGCCGCATCTACGTCGTCGACGACAAGTGCCCGGACCATTCCGGCGACTTCGTGCAGGCCAACTGCACCGACCCGCGCGTGGTCGTGCTGCGCCACGCGCAGAACCAGGGCGTGGGCGGCGCCGTGATGACCGGCTACCGCGCCGCCATCGCCGACGGCGCGTCCGTCATCGTCAAGGTCGACGGCGACGGCCAGATGGACGCCTCCCTGATTCCCGCCTTCGTCGCGCCGATCCTGTCGGGCGAGGCCGACTACACCAAGGGCAACCGCTTCTTCAACCTGGAGCGCATCCGCTCGATGCCGCCGATGCGCCTGTTCGGCAATGCGGTGCTGTCCTTCCTGACCAAGCTGTCGTCCGGCTACTGGGACCTGTTCGACCCGACCAACGGCTTCACCGCGATCCATGCCGACGCCGCCCGCTTCCTCCCGTTCGACAAGATCAGCAAGCGCTACTTCTTCGAGACCGACATGCTGTTCCGCCTGAACACGCTGGGCGCCGTCGTCGCCGACGTGCCGATGGACGCCGTCTATGGCGACGAGGTCAGCAACCTCAAGATCTCGCGCATCGTCACCGAGTTCGCGGCCAAGCACGTGCGCAACTTCTTCAAGCGCCTGTTCTACAACTACTACCTGCGCAGCATGTCGCTGGCCTCGATCGAGCTGCCGCTGGGCGTGCTGCTGCTGCTGTTCGGCATCCTGTTCGGCGTGTCGCACTGGATCGGCGCCGCCCAGCAGGACGTGGCCACGCCGGCCGGCACCGTGATGCTGGCGGCGCTGCCGGTGATCATGGGCGTGCAGCTGATCCTCGCCTTCCTGGCCTACGACATCGCCTCGGTGCCGCGCCGGCCGCTGCACAAGAAGACGCGCTACCGCAAGCCGGCATGAATACCGTTTCCAACTTGTCCGGCCTGGTCGCGCGCTCGCGCCAGCTCGTGGTGTTCCTGGCCGGCGGCGTGCTGTCGGCCGCCGTCGACATCGGCGTCCTCCAACTGCTGCTGCACGCCGGGCTGCACTTCGCCAGCGCCACCACGGCCGGCTTCCTGTCCGGCCTGCTCGTCAACTACGCCTGGCACAGCCGCGTGACCTTCGACGCCGCCGCCACGCCGTCCAGCTTCGCGCGCTACCTGTGCGTGGTGGTCCTCAACTACCTGCTGACGCTCGGCTGCGTCGCGCTGGCCCAGGCGCTGCTGGGCATGCCGCTGGCCGGCAAGATCGCCTCGCTGCCCCTCATCTCGGTCAACAGCTACCTGCTCGGCAAATACTGGATCTTCAAATGAACGCTCCCCTCCCCGGCGGCATCGCGCCGACGACGCGCTCCCCGGATACCCGCCGCCCCGGCCGCCAGCTCGCCATCGTGGCGCTGTTCGCCGCCATCGCGGCCTACCTGGTCTTGCGCACCTGGGGCACGCAGCCGCAGATCATGGCCGACGAGTGGTACTACAGCAAGCTGTCGCGCCTGCAGGACCTGGGCGAATCGATGCTGCCGTCCTACCTCTACCTGTGGATCGCGCGCGGCAGCAATGCCTGCGGCACCCGCTTCTACGACTGCGTGCACGTGGCGAACGTGCTGTTCATGGTCGCCAGCGCGCCCTTCGTCTACGGCATCGCGCGCCAGGTCGCGCGCCCCGGCGTGGCATTGGCGCTGGCCGTGGCCGCCACACTGGCGCCGCTCAACCTGTACACCACCTATTTCATGCCGGAGACGGCGTACTTCCTCGGCTTCTGCATCCTGAGCTGGGTGGCGCTGACGCGCACCCACTGGCACTGGACGCGCTGGAGCCTGGCGCTGGGCGTGGTGCTCGGCCTGCTCGGCCTGGTCAAGGTGCATGCGCTGTTCCTGATCCCGCCGCTGGTGCTGTTCATCGCCTATGCGCGCTGGGCGGCCGGCCCGCGCTGGCTGCCGTCCGCCATCGGTTCCGTCGCGCTGGCGCTGGGCGTGGCCGCCGCGCTCAAGTTCGGCATCGGCTGGCTGCTCGCCGGCAAGGCCGGCCTGCAACTGCTGGGCAGCTTCTACCAGGCCAACGCCAATTCGGCCGGCAACCGCTCGCTGGGCAGCCTGCTCGGCCCGGCCCTGGTGAGCGCGCGCGGCCACCTGATGGTGCTGGCGGTGCTGGTGCCGCTGCCGCTGGCCGTCACGCTGCACGCGCTGCTGCGGCGGCCGGTGCGCGCGCAGGCCGGCGAGGCCGAACTGCTGCAGGTGTGGGCGCTGCTGGTGCTGGGCGCGACCGTCTGCGTGACCTTCCTGTTCACGGCCACGCTGGTCAATCCGGGCGCCGCGGCCGACGAGGGCCTGCGCCTGCACATGCGCTACTATAATTTCGCGCTGCCGCTGCTGTGGCTCGTCGCGGCGGCCGCGCTGGACCGGCGCGAGGAAGGCGTACCCGGCCCGCGGCCGGCGCTGCGCTGGGCCATCGCCGCCATCGTCGCGGCCGTGCTGCTGCTGGCGCTGGCCAGGCTGCCTGCGTATGCCTTCAATGCGGTCGACGGTCCCGACATCTTCATGTTCAAGCCGGACGGCTGGCGCGGCCGCGCGATCGTCGCCCTCGGCCTGGCGACGCTGCTGCTGTGGGCCCTCGGCAAGCCGCTGGCCGCGCGCCTGTTCCTGTTCGTCGTGCTGCCCCTGAACCTGCTGGCCGGCCTGTCGATGTCGCACAAGATCACGCTGCACAACCACGTCGAGACGACGGCCGACCGCGCCGGCGCCCTGGTGCGGGCGCGCGTACCGGCGGCCGAACGCGGTTTCCTCACGGTGGCCGGCACCGACGCCGTCGAGATCATCCGCACCCAGTTCCACATCGACGACGCCAACAGCCAGCTGATGCTGGTGCCGGACAATGCCCCGATCGCGGAGTACGAGGTGCCGACCCACCAGAAATGGCTGCTGGTGCTGCGCAACCACCCGCTGCCGCCCGCCTACAAGCCGGTGTTCGCCAACGCCGAATTCGCGCTGTACCGCCTGGCGCTGCCGGAACGCCGGATCGGCGCCACCGATTTCGCCAAGCCCCTGGCCGGCATCGTCACCGCCGTCGAGGGCCTGTCGAAGGAAGAGCCGTTCGGGCGCTGGTCGGAAGGCCCGCGCGTCGTGCTGCACCTGACCACGGCGCTGCCGCGCAAGGTGCGGCTGCGCCTCCGCGCCTCGAGCTATGCCGACAACGCCGACCAGCCGTTCACCCTGCGCATCGGCGCATCCAGCGCCACCTTCCGCGTGCCGAACCACCCGATGAAGGACATCCTCCTGACCATGGACACCGACGGCGCGCAGCGCAGCATCGTGATCGAGGTGCCGCATCCGGTGTCGCCGAAGGAAGTCGACCACACCGACGATACCCGCCTGCTGGGGATCGCGCTGGGCGACATCGTCGTCGCCGAACCCTTGCCCGAAGCGCTGCCCTGAAGGACCGGCTCCGTTCGGTGCGCGCGCTAACGGTGCGCGCACCGCCGCCCGGGCTAGAATCGTCCATCGCCCGCTACTGGAGAACGATGCGATGGTCATGGGAAGCAGCAAGGACGACGGCCTGAAAAAGGACCTCGACGAACAGGGCGCCGGCCAGAGCTTCGGCGTGCCGGCCGACGGCCAGGTCGAAGGCAATGCCGAATCCCCGATGGGGACCAATCCAGGCGTCAAGCACTGGCAGGCCAGCTACGTCCAGCACGACGGCCTGGGGGACCGCGACAACATCTTCTTCGCGGCCGTCGAGATGACGCGCATGCCGATGCTGATCACCGACCCGCGCCAGCCCGACGACCCGATCGTGTTCGCCAACGGCGCCTTCCTCGACCTGACCGGCTACCGACACGACGACATCATCGGCCGCAACTGCCGCCTGCTGCAGGGTCCCGATACCGACCGCGCCACCGTCGACGAAGTCCGCCAGGCCCTGAAGGAAGAACGCGCCGTCGCCGTCGACCTGCTGAACTACAAGGCCGACGGCAGCCCGTTCTGGAATGCCCTGTTCATCGGCCCGATCTTCGACAAGGATGGCAAGCTGCTGTACTTCTTCGCGTCGCAGATGGACATCACGGCGCGCCGCCAGACCCAGGAATCCTACCTGCAGGCGCAGAAGATGGAAGCGATCGGCCAGCTCACGGCCGGCATGGCGCACGACTTCAACAACCTGCTGCAGGTCATCAACGGCAACCTCGAGGTCGCGCTGCTCGGCCTGGGCAAGCCGGACGACGCCCGCGCCGCCCTCGACCGTGCCCAGCGCGCCGCCATGCGCGCCGGCAAGCTCACCCAGCAATTGCTGACCTTCGCGCGCAAGCAGCGGCTGGAACCGAAATCCCTCAACATCAATAACCTGGTCGTCGAATTTTCCGAGATGCTGGTGCGCACGCTGGGCGACCGGATCGACCTGCGCCTGGACCTGCGTCCGGGCCTGCCGCCCTGCCTGCTGGATGCCACCCATCTCGAAATGGCCCTGCTGAACGTGCTGATCAACGCGCGCGACGCCATGCCCGACGGCGGCGCCGTCACGGTGGCCAGCGCCGTCGTGCGCGGCGAGGAGCGCCTCCGGAAGCACGGACTGCCGCCCGGCACCTACGTCGACCTGTGCGTGATCGACAAGGGCAAGGGCATGGCGCCCGAGGTGCTGCGGCGCGCCATCGAACCCTTCTTCACCACCAAGGGTCCCGGCACCGGCCTGGGCTTGGCGATGGTGCACGGCTTCGTGCAGCAGTCGCACGGCCGCCTCGAGATCGACAGCAAGGAAGGCGAAGGCACGACGGTGCGCATGATCTTCCCGGCCGCCGACAGCGGCATTGGCCCGGCCGCGCACGACGGCCAGGTGCAGGACGGCGCGCCGCCCCCGGACGCCGGCGCCCGCGCGCGCGTGCTGGTGGTGGAGGACAACGACGACGTGCGCGAGCTGGCCGAGAGCGTGCTGGGCATGGCCGGCTACGCCGTGCTGGCCGCCGCCAGCGGCGAGGACGCGCTGCGCCTGCTGGAAGACGGCGCGCAGGTCGACCTGCTGTTCACCGACGTGATCATGCCGGGCGGGATGACGGGGCTGGAACTGGTCGACCGGGTACGCGCGCTGCATCCGCAGATGCCGGTGCTGGTCACTACCGGCTACATGGACGAATTGCCGGGGCGCGGCAAGGGGCTGGACATCCTGGCCAAGCCGTACCGGCACGAGCAGCTGCTGGCGCGGGTGGAGGCGGCGCTGGTCCAGGCGTGATGCCGCGGCGCGCCCCTTCGCGCGCGACGACGGCAGTAAAAAGGCCTGTCCGCGGACAGGCCTTGCTTCATGCGCGCGCGCTCGGCAGGCCGCCCAGCAGGGCCGCCAGCTTGGGCTTCGGCTTCGATTGCGCGGCCGGCGCGTGCTCGGCTTCCTTGCGCGGGGCCACCGCCGGCTCGTAGGGCTTGAGGAACCACGGATCGATCTTCTCGCGGCGCGGACCCGGGCCGCGCGGGCCGGCGCCGCGCTCGCCGCGGTCCGGACGGTCGCCGCGCGAGTAGTCGCTGTCGCGGCGGCCGCGGGCTGCGCCCGGACGTTCGCCGTCACGGGCGCTGTCACGGGCACCATCGCGCCCGCCCCGGCCCGGCACGAAGCCCGTCAGCTCGCCGCGCGTGATGGTCTGCTTGATCAGCTTCTCGATGTCGGCCAGCAGGCGCTCG
>DAMAFT010000214.1:0-7387 GCA_031995805.1 Massilia sp. | reverse complement strand
GGCCTTGTCGCGCAGCGGGACGCCGGCATAGAAGCGGATGTGCGGATCCTGCAGCACCAGCGGGTTGTCGCGGAAGCGCTCGTCCTCGAGCGCGTCTTCGACCACGAACAGTTCGTTCTTCAGGATCGTGTGCGAGCAGAACGCCCAGTCGCGCGGCGTTTCGCGCGCCGCCAGGCCGACGCGCGCCTTGAACCACTGGCGCGTGGAGGTCAGCAGCGAGACCAGCGCGATCGGCGAGCCGGTCACCATCGCCGCCAGGCGCACCACGCGGTCGAAGCGCGGCTCGTCGTCGGTGTCGACCAGGCCGGAGGCGGCCAGCGCGGCCAGGCGCGCGCGTTCGCTGGCCGGCACCGGGTAGTCCGGCAGCGCGGCCGGCTGGTATTCCTTGTCGGTGCTGGGGTTGGGCGTGTTGCGGCCATGGTCGTCGCCATGCATCAGGCTTTGCACCAGGCTCAATCGGGTACGGCGGTGTCCTCCCGGGGTCTTCCAGGATTCGATCGCGCCGCTTTCCATCCAGATCTGCACCGTGCTGGTCGCCACGCCGAGGAGGCGCGCGACTTCGCTCGTCGTCAGGATCGGATCGTCTTCTTTTAAGTTGCTCAACATAAACATCCTCACATTCCGTGAGTATAACGGATTCGCGCGTCCATATTCTCACTAACTATTGCTTCTTCGGCGCAGCTTGCGTATTCGGTCACCGCGACACCTGTCCTGCTGTTGTGACGTTGCATGCCATTGGTTTCAATCGTGCTGCCTGAAAGAAATCTTTATGTCAGAATTCCAATCAATAATGTCAGTTTAAAGATTTTTTCTGGCATTTGCATGCATAGAATAGAGGAAAAAGTGAGCAAACCTTTGGAAAAAGCGGGAATCGCGGCAAAATTGTCCGTTGCCTTTGCAATACTTACCGCAGTAACCCTGGCGCTGGCCATCTTCTCGGTCGGCCGCGTCGACGCCATCGAAGCCGCGCTGGCGAATGCCGAACACTTGCGCGCCGGCCAGCTAGAGCCATTGTATGCAGTCCGCGAGGCGCTCGACCAGACCGGCATCTCGGCGCGCAATGCGTTCGTGTTCAAGGACGATGCACAGGCGCTGGGCGAGCTGGACCTGGTCGATCGCCACGTCGACGCCTACCGCGCGGCCCTCGGCCGGCTCGACGGGGTGCTCGGCGCCGACCCGCAATACCGCAAGACGAAGGAAGAGCTGGAGGCGATGGCGATCGAACTGCGCCGTCCGCGCGCCTACCGCATGGCCGGCGACATGGAAGGCTTCGGCATCTTCCTGGCCACGGAGTGCACGCCGCTGCGCCGCCGCATCGTGGCCGACATCGACACGCTGCTGAAAAGCCTGCAGGCCGGCAGCGTGCGGGCCAGCGCCGACGCCGAAGCCACCGCGTCGGCGGCACGCTATACCATCGCCGCACTGGCTGCGCTGTGCGTGCTGCTGGCGGCCGGCGTCGGCGTGGCCATCGTGCGCCACCTGCTCGGCCAACTGGGCGGGGAGCCGGCCTATGCGGTCGGCGTCGCCCGGGCGATCGCGCGCGGCGAGCTGCAGCACCGCGTCGAGGTACGCAGCGCCGCGCCGGCCAGCCTGCTGGCGGCGATGCGCGAGATGCGCGACAGCCTGTCGGGCATCGTCGGCAAGGTGCGCGGGAGCACCGATGCGATCGCGGCGGCGTCGGCCGAGATTGCCTCCGGCAACCTCGAGCTGTCGCAGCGCACCGACCGCCAGGCAGCCGAACTGGCGCGGGTGGCCGGCTCGATGAAGCACCTGCTGGCGTCGGTGCGCAGCAATGCCGCCAATGTGCTGGAGGCGAGCCGGCTGGCCGAGGATGCGTCGGCCGTGTCGCGCGAGGGCGGCGGCGCCGTGGCCGACGTGGTGGCGACCATGGCGCTGATCAACGAGGCGTCGACCAGGATCGTCGACATCATCGGCGTCATCGACGGCATCGCGTTCCAGACGAATATCCTGGCGTTGAACGCGGCGGTCGAGGCGGCGCGCGCGGGCGAGCAGGGCCGCGGCTTCGCCGTCGTCGCGGCGGAAGTGCGCAGCCTGGCGCAGCGTTCGGCGGGCGCCGCCAGGGAGATCAAGGCACTGATCGAGGATTCGGTGGGGAAGGTCGGGGCCGGCACCGCGCTGGTGGGCCAGGCCGGGGCGACCATGCGCACGGTGGTCGAGCGCATCGGCCGCGTCAGCGCCATCATGAACGAGATCGCCGGCACCACGCGCGCCCAGGACGAGGACATCGAACACGTCGATGGGGCCATCGTCAAGCTGGACGAGATGACGGCCAGGAATGCGGCGCTGGTCGAGGAAGCCACCGCCGCGGCGCAGTCGCTGCACGACCAGGCGGACCAGCTGGCGGGGCTGGTGCATACCTTCCAGCTGGAGGCGGCGCCGGTGCGGGCACCGTTCGGCGCGCCGGCGCGCAAGGCGCTCGCGGCGTAGCGCGCGCTCCCGCCTGCACGGGAACGACCTGCAGCCGCCGCCCTCAGTGCAGCTTGTTCTTTTCCGGCTGCACCAGCACGAACGGGCTGACGACCGATGCCCACAGCTGGGCGTCGGCAGCCTGCCAGGTCTGCGCCTGGACGTCGCTGACCTTGGCCAGGCGGCCTTCGCTCATCCAGCGCGCGATGCTGGCCTTGTCGTCGTGGGCGATGCGCAGCGCCACCTCGACCAGGTCGAGGTCCTCGCCGACCCAGACCACGGCGCCGTTGGCGAAGTGGCGTTCCAGTTCGGACCAGCGGATGCGCGCCGTCTCGCGGTTGATCTTGTCGTGCAGTTCGCTGTCCTTCAGCGGATCGGTGTTCATGGTATCGGTCATGCTCGTAGCGGTTCAGATGGGTTCGACCTGCGGAATCGGCGAACCCGCCCATGTTAACCGATACGCGGCGCCCTTGCGGACATTCCCGACCAGCGCCGGCCGGAAACACGCCAGGTTGGTGCCCTCGGGCCGGCGCACGCTGGGGTAGATCACGCCCATCGAGCCGGCGTCGAGCAGCGCCGCCGCCAGCCGCTGCGACGCGACGTAGCTGGCCGGGTCGAGGCAGGCGCGCCAGGCGTCGCTGCCGCGCAGGTCGTGGAAGGTGGCGCTGAAGTCGGCCAGCAGCGACTGGTAGTCGACGCTGTCGTCGAATCGGCCGATTTCCTGGTACTCCACGGCCTTGTGGAAGGACACCTCGGCCAGCGCCGTCTCGGCCTCGAAGGCGCAGTACCAGGCGCCGCGCTCGCCGTCGTTGAAGCGGCTGCCTTCCGGTCGCGCATAGGTGAAGGCGGCGTTGACGATGCGGAAGTTGGGCACGCCGAACACCAGTTCGTCCACGCCGATGCCGGGCACCAGTCCGGATTCGCCGCGCAGGCGGTCGTTGGTGGCGTTGTCGAGGTCGAACAGGTCGCGCAGCACGGCGTCGTCGGCGGCCAGCGGGGCCAGCACGGAATCCTCGAGGTCGGCGAAGCGCGACGGGATCAGGCGGCAGGTATCGAAGCGGCGCAGCGGCGCCAGCCGCGGGACCGTCTTCATTCACAATCCTCCGCGGCGCGCGTCGAGCAGGCGCCGCACCGTCTGCATGGCCAGCAGGCCGCCGCCCAGCATGCAGGCGAGCGGCGTGCGGCCCTGGAACACGGCATTCGTGTTCGGCAGGTGCACCCATTCGTCGGCCAGCTTGTCGCCGTACAGGATGTGCAGGGCCTTGTAGATGCCCAGCAGGTAGGAGATGCGCGTGATGCGGTCCACTTCGAGCACCCGCTGCGGCGTCTTCTTCCATGCGTAGAACGAGGACGACGACAGGCCGCCCAGCAGTTCGCGCGCATCCTCGTCGCGCACGCGCCAGGCGTCCATGAGGCGGAAGAACCCGGCCAGCGCGGACGCCGACAGGCGCTCGCGTTCGGCGCGCGCGTTCAGGTCGACCAGTCGGACCGGCTCGAACCGGCTCTGCGGATAAGCATAGGCAAGATGCATAATTTTCTCCGATTCCGTGACTTTTATACTCCGGTTTCGGAGTGCTTGCAAGCCGCTTCGTCAGGCCGGCTCGGCGTGCTCCACCAGCAACTGCACCTTGGTGACGCCGTTGTATTCGTTCGCATCGAGCCGGAACGCCACGCGCGCCCGGTCGCCCAGCGCATCGGTGTGGCCGAACCAGATCGCGTCGTAGCGCCGGCCGTTGCGCTCCAGCAGCAGCTTGAGGTGCTTGTCCTTCAGGATGCGCTGGCTGACCACCCGGAACTCGTCGCAGAACACCGGCGGCGCGAAGCCCTGGCCCCAGACCTGGCCGTCCAGCAGTTCGATGAACTGGGTCGAGTAGAAATCGTCCTCGAGCGGGCCGTCGGTCTCGACCACGCGTTCCAGCTGCGCCGGACTGAGCCAGGCGCGGCCGACGGCCTCGAACGCCTGGGCGAAGGTGTCGAGGTGCCCGGCGCGGATCGTCAGGCCGGCCGCCATCGCGTGGCCGCCGAACTTGTCGATCAGGCCCGGCACGCGCTTCGATACGAGGTCGAGCGCGTCGCGCAGGTGGAAGCCCGGGATCGAGCGGCCGGAGCCCTTGATCCAGCCGTCGCCGGCGGGCGCGAACGTGATCGTCGGGCGGTAGAACTTTTCCTTCAGGCGCGAGGCGACGATGCCGATCACGCCCTGGTGCCAGCCGTCGTCGAACACGGCGATGGTGCTGGCGTCCGCCGGATTGAAGTCGTCCAGGTGCAGCAGCGCCGTGCCCTGCATGTCGGCCTCGATCTCGCGGCGCTTCAGGTTGATGTCGTTGAGTTCCTGGGCGATGGCCCAGGCGCGGCCTTCATCGTCGGTGGTCAGGCACTCGATCCCGAGCGCCATGTCTTCCAGCCGGCCCGCGGCGTTCAGGCGCGGGCCGAGCGCGAAGCCCAGGTCGAACGGCGAGGCCGTGCGCGCCTCGCGGCCGGCGACGCGGAACAGCGCCGCCACGCCCGCGTGCATGCGCCCGGCGCGCATGCGCTTGAGGCCCTGGGCCACCAGGATGCGGTTGTTGGTGTCGAGCCGGACCACGTCGGCCACCGTGCCCAGCGCCACCAGGTCGAGCAGGTTGTCGAGCTTGGGCTGGGTCTGGGCGTCGAACACGCCGCGCCGGCGCAGCTCGGCGCGCAGCGCCAGCAGCACGTAGAACACGACGCCCACGCCGGCCAGGTGCTTGCTGGGGAAGCCGCAGCCGGGCTGGTTCGGGTTGACGATCACGCGCGCGTCCGGCAGCGTGTCGCCGGGCAGGTGGTGGTCGGTGACCACCACGTCGATGCCGCGCGCCCTGGCGGCGGCCACGCCGTCGATGCTGGCGATGCCGTTGTCGACCGTGATAATGATGTCCGGCGCCGTGCTGCGCGCCGTCAGCTCGACGATCTCGGGCGTGAGGCCGTAGCCGTACTCGAAGCGGTTCGGCACGATGTAGCCGACCGTCGCGCCCATCGCGCGCAGGCCGCGCAGCGCGACCGCGCAGGCGGTGGCGCCGTCGCAGTCGTAGTCGGCGACGATGGTCATCGTCTTGCCGGCGGCGATCGCGTCGGCCAGGTAGACGGCGGCGCCGTCGATGCAGTGCAGGCCGGCCGGCGGCAGCAGGGCCTGCAGCTCGCTGGCGAGCTCGCGCGGGTCGGTCAGGCCGCGCGCCGCGTAGACGCGCGCGAGCACGGGGTGGATCCCGCCCTGGCGCAGCATTTCGGCACTGCGTACCGGGCAGGGGCGGATGGCGATGCGGGTCTTCAAGTGAGGGCTTCCAGGGTCGGGCGGCGCCAGAACTGGCGCTGGGCCATCGGGGTGGTGGTGGTTTCCAGGTGGCCGTCGCGGTGCGTCAGCACCAGGCGCAGGCGGTCGATGCGGCCGGCGCGCACGGCCGCCAGCAGCGGCGCGAACAGCGCGCCGTCGAGGCGCTGCATCTCGCGCAGCCAGCCGGCCCAGTCGGCCGCGATGGCCGGCGCGGCGACATTGCCGCAGACGAGGACGCAATGGCCGCCCGCGCCGCCCAGGCCGGCGACGGCCTGCGGCGCGCCGTCCAGGCCGTCCAGGCGCAGGTCGGCCAGCGCGCCCAGCCAGCCCGGCACCGACCACACGGCCAGGCGCGGCGCCGCGAAGCTGCGCGCGCCGGCATTGGCGATCAGGCGCGTGGCGTGCTCGGTCGCGATGCTCGCCTCGCCCCAGGGCCAGACGGCGTTCACCGGCGCCTGGCCGCGCGCCTCGCGCGCCGCGTTGGCCGGATGCGTGTACCAGGTCACCTGCACTTCGTTCTGCAGCTTGCGGAAGGCGCGCGCGGGCGGGCCGGACGGCATCCAGTCGGTCAGGTTCATGCCCACGGCCGCGTCCGGGCTGGCCGTGCGGATCTCGTCCCAGCCGTCGGCGCGCATGAACCAGGTGGCGGCGTCGCCGTACTGCAGCGCATGGCCGGCTTCCTCGAAGCAGGGCAGGGCCGCATCGAACAGCGCGCGGCCCTCGTCCTCGCGCAGGTCGAGCTGGCGCACGTCGTCCATCTGCAGGTGCGAGCGGGCGATCTGGATATGGGCCGGGTTGACCACGAACCAGGTGCCGTCGCCGGGGTCGAGCCCGTAGCCGCGCATGGCGCGCGCGGCCACGCCGGGTGCCAGCGCATGCGGACCGTGCGCCAGGCCGAGCGCACGGGCGATCCACAACTCGTGCGGCAGCGCGCGGGCGGCGCCGTCGAGGGCATGGCGGACGCGGCTGGATGTCTTGGTCAACAGCGCGGACAGGGCCGGCGCCTGCAGGGCGCGGGCCAGGTCGGGCGCGAATTCGGGGGCGGGGAGGGCGAACGGCAGGACGAGCGAAAGTTGGGCCATGCCGTATTGTAGGCGAAATGGCGGGGACGCAGAAGGTGCCCGCCCGGTACGCGCCCGCTATTCGCCCGCTACCCGCCCGCACGCTGCGCCCAAGAAAAAGTCCTTCCAATTGTGACAAGCCCCCACGCGGATGAGCTTTGTGTGGCAAACTGCGGCACCGGAAAGAAAACCATGGAGTCCATGAGCATCGTCCACAAATTGCCGTACGAATGGCTGGTCGGCCTGCGCTATACGCGCGCCGGCAAGCGCAGCAGCCGCAACAGTTTCATTTCCTTCATTTCGCTGATCTCGGTGTCCGGCATCGCGCTCGGCGTGGCCGCGCTGATCGTCGTGCTGTCGGTAATGAACGGATTCCAGAAGGAAGTGACGGACCGCATGCTGTCGGTGCTGGCCCATATCGAGGTCTTCGACGCGCGCGGCGCCATGCCCGACTGGCAGCAGGAAGAGAAGGCGGCGTTCAAGAACCCGGCCGTGCGCGGCGCCGCGCCCTTCGTCGAGACGCAGGGCTTGCTGGTGCGCGACGACACGATGAAACCGGCCGTGATCCGCGGCATCCTGCCGTCCCGCGAGCAGGCCGTGTCGGACGTCG
>DAMAFT010000213.1:0-7393 GCA_031995805.1 Massilia sp. | reverse complement strand
CGACCGCGCCATCACCGGCCAGCTGGTCAGCCGCGTCACCAACGACACCGAGGCCGTCAAGACCCTGTACATCCAGGTGCTGTTCGTGATCCTCGACAGCAGCATCGTGCTGGTCGGCACCTCGATCGCGATGGCCTGGCTGGACTGGCGCCTGATGCTGATCGTGCTGGCGCTGGTGCCGGCGGTGGTCGGCATCGTCTGGCTCTACCAGCGCCTGTCGGCGCCGGCGGTGACGCGCGCGCGCGCCCTGCGCAGCGACATCAACGGCCAGCTGGCGGAATCGATCGGCGGCATGAGCGTGCTGCAGGCGAACAATGCCCAGCACCGCTTCGGCCAGCGCTTCGCCGGCACCAACGAGCAGCACTACACGGCGCGCGTGGCCGAGCTGCGCGCCAACGCCTTCCTGCTGCGACCCGCGCTCGACTTCCTCAACGTGGTACTGCTGGCGGTGGTCATCTTCAGTTTCGGCCAGCGCAGCATGGACGCGGTCGAGGTCGGGGTGCTGTACGCCTTCATCAGCTACATCGCGCGCGTGGTCGAGCCGCTCATCCAGATCACGATGCAGTTCAGCGGCCTGCAGCAGGCGGTGGTCGCCACCGCGCGCGTGGCCGCCCTGCTCGACGAGGCCGGCGCGCCGGAACACGCCCGGCAGCCCGGCGCCGGCGCGCGCCAGCCCGTCGATGCCGGCGTGCCGGCGGTGCGCGTGCGCGGCCTGGAGTTCGCCTACGTGCCGGGCCAGGTCGTGCTGCACGACCTGTCGCTCGACATCCCGCAGGGCGCCTTCTTCGGCATCGTGGGCCATACCGGCAGCGGCAAGTCAACCTTCCTGTCGCTGCTGCTGCGCTACTACACCTTCGACACCGACGGCAACCGCGGCGCCATCGACCTGTTCGGCGAGCCGCTGGCCGGCATCGACAACACGCGCTTCCGCAGCGAGGTCGGGCTGGTGCCGCAGGACCCGTTCCTGCTGGCGGCGTCGGCCCGCGAGAACATCGACATGGGCCGCAACCTGCCGCAGGAAACCATCGAGGCGGCCGCGCGCGCGGCCCATGCGCACGACTTCATCGCGGCGCTGGAACAGGGCTACGACACGCCGCTGGGCGAAGGCGGCTCGCGCCTGTCGTCCGGCCAGAAGCAGCTGATCGCGATCGCCCGCGCCCTCGCCGGCCAGCCGCGCATCCTGCTGCTGGACGAGGCGACTTCGCGCATCGACAGCGCCACCGAGCAGGTCGTGCAGCAGGCGCTGGACGGGCTGCGCGGCCGCATCACCATCGTCGCCATCGCGCACCGCCTGTCGACGATCCGCGACGCCGACCGCATCGTGGTGCTGAACCACGGGCGCATCAGCGAGGCCGGCAACCACGACGAGCTGATGCGCATCGATGGCGGCCTGTACCAGCGGCTCTACCTGTTGCAGCAACTGGCCGCCTGAACACGCCGGCCCCGCCCGGGGGCCGGCATCTCCAATCGATACTTTGCGCACTTTTTTGGTGCCGGAATGGCAATCCGGCATCGATTGTGACATGCTGCCGCGGCTTCTGACACGGAAGTGTGTCTTTTTGCGCATAGCAAATCATAAAATTGATCTTTCTCAGTAGCAACCGCCCTATAATGAAAAATTGACGTCCGTCCCACTCTACATCGCTGGGGAGCTATGCTGGCAGGCTTGTACCGCGCATTGCAGCACCGGAGCAGCCGCGCGCTGCTGGCCGCGCTTTGCCTTGCGCCGGGAGCCGTGCCGGCCCAGGAAGCGCTGCTGCCCCAGGAGCGCATGACCCAGATCGGCGAAGTCATCCGCGTTACCCCGCACCGCGCCATCCCGCTGCTGGAACAGCTGGATGCCGAGACGGCCGGCGGCCCGCCCGGCCCGCGCGCCCAGTTCCTGGTGCTGTCCTGCGACCTGCGCCACCGCCTCGGCGAACACCTGGTCTCCTCCGACCTGTGCGAACGGGCGCTGCAGCTGGCGCGCCAGGTGCGCAACGACGACCTGCTGGCGCGCGCGCTGCTGTCCAAGGCCTATGCGCTGTTCAGCCTGAACGAGATGGCGCGCTCGCACCAGCTGATCTGGGAAGCCGAGAAACTGAGCAGCACCGGCCGCAACGACACCCTGCGCGTGCACGCCCTGATCTCGTCCGGCGAAGCCTATGCCGAGGACGGCAACTTCCTGGCCGCGCTGTCGAAGCTGCAGGCCGCGGTGACGCTGGCGCGCCAGACCGGCCAGCCGCTGCTGGCCGTGATCTCGCTGAAGTCGCTGGCCTACCAGTACTACCTGATGCGCGAATACGCCAAGGGCTTCGAGGCAATCGAGGAAGCGCTGCGCACCGCGCAGGCGATGGATGCGCCCGGCCGCCTGGCGATCCTGAAGACCACCGAATACATCCTGTCGGTCGCCTCCGGCGACCTGCCGCGCGGCGTGCGCGCGCTGCAGTCGGCGCTGGCGCTCGAACGCGAGATCGGCGCGCGCGCGATGATCGCCAATACGCTGATCAACCTGTCGGACGCCTACCTGAAGCAGCGCGACTACCGCGCCGCCCTGGCCTCCGGCCAGCAGGGCCTGGAACAGGCCCGCGCGCTGCACGACGACGCCAACGGCGCCACCGCGCTGGTGAACGTGGGCTATGCCTACCTGGGCCTGGGCCGCATGGCCGAGGGCAAGAAGTACGTCGACGAGGGCATCGCCTGGTACGAAAAGGCCGGCAACAAGCCGGACCTGCAGAGCGTGCTGGCCGAGTACGGCGACGCGCTCGAGCGCGCCGGCGACCTGCCGGCGGCGCTGGCCGCCTACCACCGCGAGCGCGCCTTGTCGAACGAGCTGTTCGAGCGGCGCCGCCAGAAGGCGATGATGGAACTGCAGGAAAAATACGAGGCCGACAAGCGCCAGCGCCAGATCCAGCTGCTGCGCCAGGAAAACCAGGTCAAGTCGACGGAACTCGACAACCGCCGCCTGCAGCAGCGCGTCTGGTGGCTGCTGGCGCTGGTGTTCGGGCTGGTATCGACCATCGTCGGCCTCCTGTACCGCAAGGTGCGCCAGGCCAACGCCCGGCTCGAGGAAAAGAACCAGGAACTGAAGCAGCAGAGCGCGCGCGACCCGCTCACCGCGCTGTACAACCGGCGCCACTTCCAGGAATTCATGCGCGGCCACGACGGCGGCGCCCGCCGCGCCGACGGCGAGATGGTGAGCGCGATGTACCTGCTCGACGTCGACCACTTCAAGCACATCAACGACACCTACGGCCACGGCGCCGGCGACGCGGTGCTGCGCGAGATCGCCGCCGCGCTGCGCGATACCCTGCGCGAGACCGACATGATCGTGCGCTGGGGCGGCGAGGAATTCCTGGCCTTCCTGCCCGCGGTGCCGCGCGACAGCCTGGACGAGATGGCGCGGCGCCTGCTGAACGACATCCCGGCGCGCACCATCGACTACCAGGGCGTCCCGCTGTCGGTCAACGTGTCGATCGGCTTCGCGCCCTTCCCGCTGGCCCCGGGCGCGGAAGGCGTGTCGTGGGAACGCGCCGTGAACATCGTCGACATGGCGCTGTACCTGGCCAAGGGCCACGGCCGCAACCGTGCCTACGGAGTGCGCGGCCTGGCGCGCCTGGACGGGGCCGCGATGGACGAGATCGAACAGGACATCGAGGGCGCCTGGCGCGCCGGGCGCATCGACCTGTCCATCGTGCACGGCAATCCGCCGGAACTGCGCATGGCGTCCTGAGCGGCGTCGCTGCGCGGCGTTATTCCGCGGCGCGCTGGATCTTCTGGCCGGCTTCTTCCACCTTTTCGCCGACCTTCTGCGTCGCCCGGTCCAGGTTGCGGCTGGCTTCCTCGGTCGCTTCCTGCGCATCGACGCGCGCGCGCCGGGCGGCGGCGTCGACCTTGTCGACCTGGGCCTGCACGCCGTCCTTGACCCGTTCGCCGGCGGCGTCGACGGCGTTCGTGACCCTGGCGCCGGCATCGTCAACGGCCTTGCCGGCGCGCTCGGCCGGCCCCGGGCCGTCGTCCTGCCTGCAGCCGGCCAGCAGGGAGGCGGCCAGCAGGGCCGCCACGATGGATATGCGATTCATGTCAGCATCCTCCTTTGTTGCCAAATATATACCCGAAACGCCGGCCACGGCGGACGCCTCGCGGTCAATAAGCCTTGAGCTGGTGGAGGATGTGGCCGAAGTTGTCCTTCCACTTCATGTGGCCCATGACCAGCGGACTGCAGTCGAAATGGAAGATGCGTTCGTGCTTGAGCTTGATGCCGTGCAGGCCGACCGGCCTGCTCTGCAGGACGTTGGCGCCCTGGTACAGCCATTCCAGCACGCCGTCCTCCTTGCTGAAGCAATTGAAGATGCGGCCCTTGACCGCATTGGCGGCGCTGGTCCAATCGCGCTTGTTCCTGTCATCGTCTCCGCCGCCCACCGCGCCGCCCAGCAGGTAGACGTTCTCGATGCGCGGCGCGCCTTTCCCTTCCAGGGCCTTGAGGGCGAAATGGATCACCCGGGCGCCCAGCGAGTGGCCGGCCAGCGTGAAGCGCCAGCCGGGCGTGGCGAGGATGGCCTGCGCCAGCAGTTCGCCGGCCCGTTCGGCCGCCAGCATCGCCGTATGCCAGGAGGCCAGCAAAGCGGGCTCCTGCTTGCCCAGCATGCGGTCCAGCATGCCGTCGATGGTCAGCAGGTCGGCGGCCTGCGCCACCGGATGCCGGACGGCGTCCCAGTCCAGGTGGTACCAGGTCGCCCGGCCGAACTTCGCGGCCAGCGCGTTTTCCCAGTCGCTGGTGCCCAGGTCGCCCTTCGACAGGAAGCCGTTGACCACGATGACGGCATGCTTGCCGCCGCTACGCAGCTTCTGGATCTTGAAACGCGGGGGGTGGCTGGAACGCAGCGGCAACCCGGTCGTCGCCATGGGCAGGATCCAGGGTTTCACCAGCACCCGTGCCACTTTCTCGAGCAGGTTGTCGGCGTCGGCGGCCGGGTCCGGGAACTGGTCGATATCGCTTAACTTGTCGGTATGGATGGCTGGACGCATGACGGGGCGCAAAAAGATTCACTAAAGAAATCTTAAGGCATTTCCTGTGCGCCGGCACCCATTTATTGGAACTGTCCTTCCCGTTCGGCCTGCGCCTTCAGCGCCGTGCAGTCGCGGTTACCCGGATCGACCATGGTCAGGCACAGCGTCATCTTGTCGCCGGCCGCGTGGAAGGCGCCGCGCGCCAGGTCGGCGCGCGCTTCGCGGACCAGGTTGCGCGCCGATTCGGCATCGCCGCCGGCGCTGGTGCCGGTGGTGCCGGTGGTGCCTGTAGCGCCGGAGGTACCGGTGGCGGCGCCGGCCCGCGGTACCGCCAGCGGATGGCGCGCCGCGTCGATGCGCTCGCGCAGCGCGCGCGTGTCCTCGTCCTCGCCCCAGCGCTTGGCGAAGGCCTGCAGGCGCACGCGCGCGCGCTCGGCATTGCCGGCCTTGAGCGCCGCCTCGACCGCGTCGCTGGCCTCGCTCCAGGCCTTGTCGCGCTGGCGCCGGCGCGTGCACTTTCCCGCCTCCTCGTTCAAGGCCTTCTGCACGCGTTCCAGCTGCGCCGGCGTGGCGCGGTCGCGGCGCAGCGCGATCAATGCGTCCTGCGCATCCTTGGCCCGGCATTCGCGCGCCAGGCCGATGGCGGCCTCGATGCGGCGCTCGGTCTTTTTCGCCGACGGCCTGGCCACCAGCCACACGCCCCACAGCACGACCAGCGCCAGGATCCACCAGCGCAGGCGGATCGGTTCCCGCTGCCGCGGCTTGGACTGGGCGGCCGCGGGCGCGGGCGCCGGCCGCGGCGGCACGGCCGGCCTTGGCGGCGCGGGCGTGGGTGTCGGCGTTGGTGCCGGCGTGGGTGCGGGTGTAGGTGCGGGTGTCGGTGCGGGTGTCGGTGCGGGCGCCGGCGCGCCGGCATCCGGCGCTTCGGGCACGTCCGACCAGCCCGACAGCGACGCCGCCACGGTGGCGCCGGCAGAGGCCAGCGCGGCACGCTGCACTGCGGCGGCGTCGGCAGCACTGTCCTCCTCCTCCTCCTCCTCGACAGCTGCCGGGCGCCCTGCGGCCAGCGCACGCGCCGCCGCCGTCTGGGCCGTCGCGCACCACGGACAAAAATTCACCTGCCGCGGCATGGCGCGGCCGCAGGCGGGATCGATGCAACGATATACGGGGTCTTCCTGCACGCCTTCCCCTCAGTCCGGATCCGGAATGCCGTCGTCCGGATCGGGGATCGCGGGCGCCAGCGCCGCGGCGAATTCCGGCATCTCGGCCACCGTCTTCCATTTATCGAGGCGCGGATTCCACGCCATGTTCCAGATGCGCGTGCCGGCATCGGCCGCGCCGTGCGCCAGTTGCTGCGCCACCTCGTCGACGCCGTAAGGGCCGCGCTGGACGCCGTCCAGGAACAGCTTGTAGCGCGCCGTGGACGCCTGTGGCGCCGGGGCCGTGTCCGGCACGAGATGCGTCGCCGCCGTTCTCCGTTCCAGCGCCTGCGCCGCGCGCGCGTCGTCGGCCAGGAATTCCGGCCGGATGACGCGCTTGTCGACGGCGCGCTCGACCTCCCAGTGGTAGGCGTCGCTGGCCGAGTCGGGCACGATGTCGGTCCAGGCGTCGAGCCGGGCCAGCGCCGCCTCGACCTGGGCCGGCGACAGGGACGGGTCGAGCGCCGTCGCGCGCCGCATCCAGGCATCGTACAGGCGCCGCGCCGTGATGTTCGGCAGCGACGGCGACGGCAGCTGGGCGCCGGTCTCGTCGACCTCCAGCTTCGGCTCGTACACGCGCAGCTGGAAGTGGCGCATCAGCGCGGCCAGCAATGCCAGCTGGTGCGGCCCCATGCCCTGCAGGCGCGCGCGCACGGCGGCGATCACCTGCTCGCGGTAGTAGGCCGGCAGGCCGTTCGAGCGGATCGCGTACTCGTTGCCGATCTGCAGCCACTCGCCCGATCCCGGCTCGACCTCGAACAGGTACTGGCCGCGCGGCTGGAAGCTCGCCTCGCGGTCGCCCGCATCCGCCTTGCGCCGCAGGACGCCCAGCGCGACCGCCTGCAGGAACCAGTCGTAGTCGTCGGCCAGGCGGTTCAGTTCGTCCATCGACGGCGAGATCGGATGGCGGAAGCGCGTCGCATCGAAGTGCAGGTGGGTCGGGATCTTCGGGTTCTCGATCTGGTAGCTGGCGCGCCAGGTCGGCAGGCCGCGCAGCACCGTCATCGGGTAGCCGGACAGTTCGATGTAGCAGACGGCGCGGCCCGGCACGCCCGTGTTCACGATGGACACCAGGTCGCCGTGGAAGAAGCCGGCCGGCACGGCGGCGCGGATCTCGGCTTCCATGCGGCGCCAGGCGAGCGGATCGCCGACGCCGATGAAGCACTTGAACTGGTCGGCGTTCGGCGTGAACTCGGCCGAGAAGC
>DAMAFT010000212.1:0-7401 GCA_031995805.1 Massilia sp. | reverse complement strand
GCGCGCGTCCCAGGCCGACATCGAAGCCTTCATCGCGCGCGAGAAGGCGCGCGGCGTCCCGGCTTCGCGCATCGTCCTGGCCGGCTTCTCGCAGGGCTGCGCGATGACGATCCAGGCCGGCCTGCGCCATCCGGAAACGCTGGGCGGCCTGCTGTGCCTGTCGGGCTATGCGCCGCTGGCCGACACGCTGGCGCAGGAGCGCAGCGAGGCCAGCCTGGCCACGCCCGTCTTCATGGCGCACGGCCAGTACGACAACGTGGTGCCCTTCGCGCGCGCCCAGGCCTCGCGCGACCTGCTGCAGTCGCTGGGTTGCCGGGTCGAGTGGCACGAATACGCGATGCAGCACACGCTGTGCCTCGAAGAAGTGCAGGACATCTCGGCGTGGCTGAAGAAAGTGCTGGCCTGAGATGGCGAAGAAACCGGAAAAACTCGACGACGAGACCATGGCCTTGATCCACTGGTGCATCGAGGTCGAACAGCACCTGGTCGCGGGCGGCGCCACCCAGGCGCAGGCGCAGCAACACATCGAGGACGAGGTCGAGTGGTTCACCGACCTGTTCTACGATGGGCTGACGCCGGAGCAGGCGGCCAAGGAAGCGCTGGCCTGACGTTCGCGGCCACGTTGCCGTTCGGTGCGCACGGGGTGCGCACCCTACGCGGTCTCGGCCGCCCCATTCCTCGCATCGTAGGCCAGCCGCGCCGCGCCGATCTCGTCGCGGTGCTCCTGCGTCCACGTGTACACCGACACGAACAGCTTGCCCAGGCTGCGTCCCAGCGGGGTGATCGCGTACTCCACCGCCACCGGCGACACCGGGATCACCGTGCGCACGACCATGCCGTTGCGCTCCAGCCGGCGCAGGCATTGCGTCAGCGTCTTCTGCGTCACGCCGTCGAGGCGGTGCTTGAGCGCGTTGAAGCGCAGCGGTCCGTCCCACAGGGTCTTCAGGACCAGCATCGTCCACTTGTCCAGCAACTGGTCCAGCAGCGCGCGTCCCTCGCTGCAGCTGCCCACGTCCTTGTCCATCGTTGTCTTTTCGCGGTATCCGCGCGCCTACCTGGTCGCATCAAAGTGCCTTCTTGACACCAAGTATATCCGAGATACCATGCTCATCTATTCCTCGTCTACCCCAACAGGAGCTTCGCCATGACGATTTCCCCGACCGACGTATTGTTCCAGCCACGCCGCATCAAGCACCTCGAATTGAAGAACCGCATCGTGATGGCCCCGATGACGCGCAACTTCGCACCGGACGGCATCCCCGACGCCGCCATCGCCGAATACTACCGCCGCCGCGCGGCCGCGGACGTCGGCCTGATCCTGTCGGAGGGCACGACCATCGCCCGTCCGGCCTCGAAGAACATGCCGCAGATCCCCGACTTCCACGGCGCCGCGCTGGACGGCTGGAAGCACGTGATCGACGCCGTGCACGGCGCCGGCGGCAAGATGGGACCGCAACTCTGGCACGTGGGCGCCGTTTCCAGCGCCATGACCGACTGGCTGCCGGACGGCACGCCGGAAGGCCCGTCCGGCCTGGCCGCACCCGGCACCCCGCGCGGCCGGGCGATGAGCGAGGAAGACATCGCCGATACCATCGCCGCCTTCGCCTCCGCCGCGGCCAGCGCCAAGCAGCTCGGCTTCGACACCTTCGAGATCCACGGCGCCCACGGCTACCTGATCGACCAGTTCTTCTGGAGCGGCACCAACCAGCGCACCGACGCCTGGAACGGCGCCACGCTCAAGCAGCGCAGCCGCTTCGCCGCCGAGGTGCTGAAGGCGATGCGCGGCGCCGTCGGCGCCGACTATCCGATCATCCTGCGCGTGAGCCAGTGGAAGCAGCAGGACTACAAGGCGCGCCTGGCCACGACGCCGGACGAGATGACGGACTGGCTGCTGCCGCTGGTGGAAGCCGGCGCCGACGTCCTGCACTGCTCGCAGCGCCGCTTCTGGGAACCGGAGTTCCCGGAGATCGACGGCGAGGACGGCCTGAACTTCGCCGGCTGGGCCAAGAAGCTGACCGGCGCGGCCACCATCAGCGTGGGCTCGGTGGGCCTGGACGGCGAATTCCTGGCCAGCTTCGGCGGCAAGGGCGCGGCCCCGGCCAGCCTGGACAAGCTGGTGGCGCGCATGGAGCGCGACGAGTTCGACCTGATCGCCGTGGGCCGCGCGCTGCTGTCGGATGCGCAGTGGGCCAGCAAGGTCAGGGCCGGCGACCAGGCGGCGCTCAAGCCCTTCGAGGCGGCCGCGATGGCGACGCTGGACTGAGCTAGTCCGGTAACGGCGCCGCGGAAGACGGCGGCGCCGCCGTCCTGGCGGTGTTCATCACCATCGCCAGGAACGTGTAGTAACCGTTCACGCCCATCAGGTCGACGACGCCCTGCTCGCCGAACAGCGCCAGCGCGTCGCCATAGACGCGGTCCGACACCCGCCTGGTGCGCTGCAGCTCGGTGCAGAAATCGTAGACCACGCCCTCGTCCACCAGCAGGGCCGCCGGCCGCTCGCGCCGCGCGATGGCGTCGATGACGTCCTGGGTGATGCCAACCTGCAGCGCGATCGGCGCATGGATCGCCCACTCCACCTGCTGGTCCCATTCGCGCGCCGTGACCAGGATCGCCAGCTCCGACAGGCGCGTGCCGATGGCGCTGCGGTAGCGCAGGTATTCGCCCAGGCGCTGGGCATACCCCATCAGCTCGGGACTGCGCAGCAGCGGGACGAAGGGGCCGTACAGGCCGCCGCGCGGGCCGTTGACGATGTCGTGGGCGGCGGCGCGCTGGGCGTCGGTCCAGTCTTCCGGCGGGATGGGGCGGAGGCGGTCGGTCATGGCTGGCAAATGTTGTCTGGGCGAAAAATACTCGCATGACTCAAGGCAAAAATCAAAGGAATCCCATCGGTTCGCGCCTATCGTCAAGCGTTTCGTTTCCAGGAGACCCGTCATGAGCCACATCCTGCACCGCAGCCTGCGCCACACGCCGCCCGTCGCCGCCGGCGGCGAGGGCATCTATCTCCGCGACGCCGGCGGCCGCAGCTACCTCGATGCCAGCGGCGGCGCGGCCGTCTCGTCGCTGGGGCACGGCCATCCGGACGTGATCGCCGCCATCCACCGCCAGGTCGACCGCTGCGCCTATGCGCACACGGCCTTCTTCACCACCGACGTGGCCGAGGAGCTGGCCGACCGGCTGGTGGCCGGCGCCCCGGACGGCATCGCCGGCGTGTACCTGGTGTCGGGCGGTTCGGAAGCCATGGAGACGGCGCTGAAGCTGGCGCGCCAGTACGTCGTCGAGGCGGGCCAGCCGCGCCGCACGCGCTTCGTCGCGCGGCGCCAGAGCTACCACGGCAACACGCTCGGCGCGCTGGCCGTGGGCGGCAACGAGTGGCGCCGCGCGCCGTTCGCGCCGCTGCTGGCCGAGGTCGAGCGGGTCTCGGCCTGCTACGCCTACCGCGGCCGCGCACCGGGCCAGGGCATGGACGCCTACACCGCCATGCTGCTGGACGAACTGGAAACGGCGTTCCTGCGCGCGGGACCGGACACCGTGATCGCCTTCGTCGCCGAACCGGTGGTGGGCGCGACCGGCGGCGCGATCCCGCCCACGCCCGGCTACTTCCGCGGCGTGCGCGCGCTGTGCGACAAGTACGGCATCCTGTTCATCGCCGACGAGGTGATGTGCGGAATGGGCCGCACCGGCACCATGTACGCGATCGAGCAGGACGGCGTGGCGCCGGACATCGTCGCGGTGGCCAAGGGCCTGGGCGCCGGCTACCAGCCGATCGGCGCCGTGCTGGCCAGCGCCGCCATCGTCGACTGCCTGCGCGGCGGCAGCGGCGCGTTCCTGCACGGGCACACCTACATCGGCCATCCGGTGGCGGCGGCCGCCGCGCTGGCGGTGCAGAAGGTGATCGAGCGCGACGAGCTGCTGGTGCAGGTACGGCGGCGCGGCGCCGCGCTGTGGCGCCTGCTGGGCGACGCCTTCGGCGACCATCCGCACGTGGGCGACATCCGCGGGCGCGGGCTGTTCCTGGCGCTGGAACTGGTGCGCGACCGGGCAAGCAAGGAGCCGTTCGCGCCGGAACTGACGCTGCACGCGGCCATCAAGGAACAGGCGATGCGCAACGGTCTGCTGGTGTACCCGATGGGCGGCACCATCGACGGCCGGCGCGGCGACCACGTGCTGCTGGCGCCGCCGTTCATTGCCAGCGAGGCGGAGCTGGCGGAGATCGTGGGGAGGCTGCGGGAATCGGTGGATGCGGCCGTGAACGGGGCGGCCCGGTGACAGGGACCGGCGCCATCCCCGCGCGGGCGGGGACGACGTATCGATGCCGCCGTTACGCCTTCGGAAACGCGACGACTTCCTGCTGCTGCTCGCCCAGCCCGGCGATGCCGAGGCGCAGCTTGTCGCCCTTCTTGAGGAAGCGCTGCGGGCTGCGGCCCAGGCCCACGCCCGGCGGCGTGCCGGTGGTGATGATGTCGCCCGGCTCCAGCGTCATGAAGCGCGACACGTAGCTGACGATCCGGGCCACCGTGAAGATCATCTTCGAGGTATTCCCGGTCTGCATGCGCTTGCCGTTCAGTTCCAGGTACAGGTCGAGGTCCTGCACGTCGTAGATCTCGTCCTTGGTCACCAGGAACGGGCCGACGGGACCGAAGGTGTCGCAGCCCTTGCCCTTGTCCCACTGCGAGCCCATCTCGAACTGGAAGGCGCGCTCGGACAGGTCGTTGACGACGCAATAGCCGGCCACGTACTTCAGCGCGTCGGCCTCGTCGACGTACTGCGCGCGGGTGCCGATCACGACGCCCAGCTCGACTTCCCAGTCGGTCTTCTTCGACCCTTTCGGCAACTGCACGGGATCGTCCGGGCCGGACAGGCTGCTGGTCGCCTTCATGAACAGGATCGGTTCCTGCGGGACCGGCGCGCCCGTCTCAAGCGCGTGGTCGGCGTAGTTCATGCCGATGCCGATGAACTTGCCGACGCCCTTGACCGGCACGCCGAGGCGCGGGTTGCCGCGTACCAGCGGCAGGGTCTTCCAGTCGACCTTGGCCAGCTTGCGCAAGGCCTTTTCCGACAGCACCGCGCCATCGATGTCGGCGACGATGCCGGACAGGTCGCGCAGGCGGCCCTCTTCGTCGAACAGGCCCGGCTTTTCCTTACCGGGGCGACCGTAACGAACCAATCTCATAATCTTCCTTCAAGGTGTGCATGGCGATCCCGCATTCTACCGGACGCCGCCGGAGGAAGTAGCGGACCAGCCCGGGCACCTGCAGCGCCGCCAGCACGCCGAACGCCACCCGGTAGGCGGTCGCCGGGTAGTGGCCGGCCGCGTCGGCGGGCCACAGGCCGACGATCTGGCCGAACCCCGCCTGCACCACGAAGGCGCCGACGAAGATCAGGAGGTTCAAGCAGGTCGCGGCACGTCCGGTCAGCGTGCGCGGCAGGCTTTGCGCGACGATCGCGTACTCGATGCCGGTGATGGTGCCGACCAGCGTGAACAGCACCGACAGGGTCTGCAGGCCGGGCCGCCAGTTGCACACCATGGCCGCCTGCACCAGCACGAACAGCAGCACCCCGGCGGCGGCCACGTCCAGCGCCGCGATGCCGCGCCGCCCCGCCCATTCGGTGATCATGCCGACCGCGATGGCGCCGAAGATCACCGAGGCCATGCCGAGGTACAGCAGGTAGGCCACGGCGTCGTTGGAGAAGCGCGCCACGTCGGACAGCCAGCGCCCGATCCACAGGCCCTGCAGGCCGAAGAACACGGCGTGCGGCACCAGCACCAGCGCCACCGTGGCGCGGAACGCCGGCGCGCGGTAGACGTCGAGCACGGAGCGCACGGTCGGCGCCGGTCCGCCGGCCCCGCCGGTGCGCGGCGTGACGATCCAGATCAGGATGCCGGCGCAGGCGCTCAGCAGCGCGAACAGGACGAACAGGCCGCGCCAGTCCGTGTGCTGCAGCAGCACGCGCACCGGCAGCGTGGCCGACGCCGCGCCCAGGCCGCCCACCGCGATCAGGTAGCCCTGCACCGACGGCAGGCGCTTGGGTTCGATCCAGGTCGCCACCGCCTTCACGGCCGCCATGAAGCAGCCGCCCAGGCCGCAGCCGATGACGGCGCGCGCCAGCACCAGCTGCGCGAAGCTGCGGCCGAGCGCGAACAGCAGCGCCCCCAGCGCCGCCAGCAGCAGCAGCACCAGCTGCACGCGGCGCGGCCCGTAGCGGTCGAGCGCGATCCCGACCGGCAGCTGCACCAGGGCGAAGGCGAAGAAGAAGGCGCTGGTGAGCAGGCCCAGCTGGCCCGGATCGAGCGCCAGCGCGCCGACCAGGTCGGGCGCCAGCACGGCGTTCACGTTGCGCAGCAGCGAGGACAGGTAGTGGCCCAGCGCGAACGGCAGGAACACGTAGACGAACACCGCCGCGCCGCCCAGGCGCGTGGTGGCACGATCGGCATCCATGGGAGTCTCCGGCCCGTCGCCTCAGGCGGCGCTGGGCTGGCTGTCGCTGGCGCGGCGGTCGAACGGCTGCGCCGCAGGCAGGATCGGGATCACGCGCCCGGGCGGCACGTGGTCGTGGTCGTGGAAATCGTCGCCCTCGAAGAAGAACTTCTTGCGGCCGAACGCCGGTTTCAGGTGGTCGAGCCAGGTGGCTTCGGCGTCGTACCTGGCGAAGAACGGCCGGCGCACCCAGTCGGGATTGCGCGCCTGCAGGAACTGCAGGGCGAACAGCTTCTCGCCGTTGATCACGACCACGCCGTCGATCACGACCTTGCCGGGGAAGGCGCTCATCGACGGCCCGCGCACGGTGCGCGACAGTCCCGAGACCATGCTGTAGGCGGCCTGGAAGATCTCGTGGGCGCGCGCCAGCGGCAGCGAGAAATACTCGCGCGGGCCGGTGTCGCGCTCGACGAACATGTAGTACGGGATCGCGCCCAGGCGCACGCCGGTGGTCCACAGCTCGGCCCAGCTGGCCGGGTCCTCGTTGATGTGGCGGATCAGCGGCGCCTGCATGCGCAGCGTGGCGCCGGTGCCGACGATGCGCTTGACGGCCTGCCGGGCGACCGGCGAACGCAGCTCGACCGCGTGGTTGTAGTGGCCCATCAGCGCCAGGTTCTTGCCGGCCTTGACGACCTTCTCGAACAGGCGCATCAGGTCGTCCGCATCCTTGTCCGACACGAAGCGCTGCGGCCAGTACGCGACCGACTTGGTGCCGATGCGGATGTTCTGGATGTGCGCCAGCTCCGGCGCCAGCAGCGGCTCGATGAAGCCGGCCAGCGAGCGCGTGTTCATGATCATCGGATCGCCGCCGGTGATCAGGACGTCGGTGACGTCCGGGTGCGTGGCCAGGTAGGACACCAGCTCGGTGCACTCGCGCGCATCGAACTTCATGTCGTCCATGCCGACGAACTGCGGCCAGCGGAAG
>DAMAFT010000211.1:0-7422 GCA_031995805.1 Massilia sp. | reverse complement strand
CGGGACCAGCTTGTCCTGCGCGTAGTGCTCGGTCCAGATCTTGGTGGTGACGAACAGCTCGCCGCGCGCCACGCCGCTGGCGCCGATGGCCTGGCCGACGTCGGCTTCGTTGCCGTAGATTTGCGCGGTGTCGACGGCGCGGTAGCCCAGTTCCAGCGCGGTGCGCACGGAATCGGAGGCGGCCTGGCCGGCCAGGCGGAAGGTACCGACGCCAAAGGAAGGAATGCTCATGGATGAATGCCTCGGATGTGTTTGGATGACGGCAGTATGCGCCAGTTATATTTGTCGATTAAGCTGTGGATGCGCAATATACTTTTGATCTGGAAGCAAATATGAAGACGACCCTGGATGAATTGCAGACCTTCGTGGCCGTGGTGGACCACGGCTCGATCACGGCCGCCGCGGAGCAGCTCGGGTTGACGATCTCGGCTGCCAGCCGCACGCTCGCGCGCCTCGAGGAAAAGCTGCAGACCACCCTGCTGCGCCGGACCACGCGCCGGCTCGAACTGACGGAGGAGGGCGACGCCTTCCTGCGCCATGCGCGCGCGATCCTGGACGCCGTCGACGCTGCCGAGGAACAGATCGCGGCGCGCCGCCTGCGACCGGTCGGGCGCCTGCGCGTGGACGCGGCCACGCCTTTCATGCTGCACGTGGTGGTGCCGCTGCTGGCGGGTTTTCGCGAGCGCTATCCGGACGTGGAACTGGAACTGCATTCGAACGAGGGCTTCATCGACCTGATCGAGAAGCGCACCGACGTGGCGCTGCGCATCGGCGCGCTGCGCGATTCGACGCTGCATGCGCGGCCGATCGGCACCAGCCATATCCGCGTGCTTGCCAGTCCCGGCTACCTGGAACGCCACGGCACGCCGCAAACGCCGGCCGACCTGGCGCAGCACGTGCTGCTGGGTTTTTCCCAGCCCGAGTCGCTGAACGACTGGCCGCTGCACGACGCCGGCGGCAACGTCCTGCACATCAAGCCGGACATCGCCTCGAGCAGCGGCGAGACGCTGCGCCAGATGGCGCTGGCGGACCTGGGCATCGTCTGCCTGTCCGACTTCATGACGCGCGCGGACCGCGGCGCCGGCCGCCTGGTGCCGCTGTTCCCGCGCCATACCATCGAGTGGCCGCAGCCGATCCATGCCGTCTACTACCGCAACACGGCGCTGGCTTCGCGCATCACCTGCTTCGTCGACTACCTGGTCGGGGCGCTAGGCAAGCGGCCGTTCGACTAGGCGGCCGTCCGCGCCGGCCGCGCATCCTTACGCCCGTGCGTCCCGTCCGCGGCGCTTGTGGCACACTGGCGTTGTCGCCTCAGCCAGTATCGATCATGCAAGACGCCTTCCGGCCCGACCAACGGTTCCCTCACCCCGGCCCCATCGGCTCTGCCGCCGTAGCCGGTGCCGCAGGTGCGCCGGCGTTCCTGGACGGCGGCGGCGAGACCGGTGCGCTGATGCGCACGCACGACTGGGCCGGCACGCCGCTCGGTAGTCCCTGCGGCTGGCCGCAGGCGCTGCGCACCGTGGTCGCGCTGATGCTGAACTCCAAGTTCCCGATGTTCGTGGCCTGGGGCGGCCAGCTCGCCTTCCTGTACAACGATTCCTACCGCGAGATCCTGGGCGACAAGCATCCGGCCGCGCTGGGCCGCCCGTTCCAGGAAATCTGGGCCGAGATCTGGGACGACATCTACCCGCTGGTGGAGCGCGCCATGCAGGGCGAAGCCAGCTACGCCGACCGCATGTACCTGGTGATGAACCGCCATGGCTACGACGAGCCGACCTGGTTCACGTTCTCGTACTCGCCGGTGCGCGCCGAGGACGGCGACGTCGCCGGCATGTACTGCGCCTGCGTCGAGGTCACCGACCAGGTGCTGGCCGAGAAATACCGCGACGAGGAAAACGAAAGGCTGCGCGGCCTGTTCGCGCAGGCGCCCGGCATCATGGCGGTGCTGCGCGGGCCGGACCACGTGTTCGAGCTTACCAACCAGTCCTACATGCAGCTGGTCGGGCACCGCCAGGTCATCGGCAAGCCCATGCGCGACGCGTTGCCCGAAGTGGTGGGGCAGGGCTTCCTCGAACTGCTCGACCGCGTCTACCGCAGCGGCGAGCCGTTCGTCGGCACGGCGCTGCCGGTGCGCCTGCAGCGCGAGCCCGAGGGGCCGCTGGAAGAACGCTACGTCGACTTCGTCTACCAGCCGATCCGCGACGCCGCCGGCGACGTCACCGGCATCTTCGTGGAAGGCAGCGACGTCACCGGCCGCAAGCTGCTCGAGGACGAGCTGCGCGCCGCCAACCTGCAGAAGGACCAGTTCCTGGCCATGCTGGCGCACGAGCTGCGCAACCCGCTGGCGCCGATCGTCACGGCGGCGCAGCTGCTCAAGCTGCGCCGCGGCGACGCCGCCGCGGTGGCCGGCGCCAGCGAGATCATCGCGCGCCAGGCCGAGCACATGACGGCGCTGGTGAACGACCTGCTGGACGTCTCGCGCGTCACCCGCGGCCTGGTCGCGCTCGAGAAGGAAGAGCTGGACGTCAACGCGATCGTCTCGGCCGCCGTCGAGCAGGTGCGCCCGCTGGCCGACGCGCGCCGCCATGCGCTGACGCTGCAGCTGTCGGGCCAGCCGGCCCACGTGCACGGCGACCGCATCCGGCTGGTGCAGGTCGTCTCCAACATCCTCAACAACGCCGTCAAGTACACGGCGCCGGGCGGCAGCATCGTGCTGGCCGTGACGGCCGAGGCAGGCAAGGTGCACGTGACGGTGCGCGACAACGGCGTCGGCATCGCCCCCGAGGTCCTGCCCTACATCTTCGACCTGTTCACCCAGGCCGAGCGCACGCCCGACCGTTCGCAGGGCGGCCTCGGGATCGGCCTGGCGCTGGTGAAAAGCCTGGTCGCGCTGCACGGCGGCAGCGTGCGCGCCGACAGCGCCGGCATGGGACAGGGCAGCGCCTTCTCGCTGTGCCTGCCGCAGGTGGCGTCGGCGCCCGACCGTCACGGGCGCCGCGACGCGGAGGGCCAGGCGGGCGCGGATGCCGACGCCGCCCTGCGCGTGATGGTGGTGGACGACAACGTCGACGCCGCCCAGATGCTGGCGGCGCTGCTCGAAGTGCAGGGCCATGCGGTCAGCGTCGAGTACGACGGCTGCGGCGCCCTGGCGCGGGCGCGCAGCGAGCACCCGGACGTGCTGCTGCTGGACATCGGCCTGCCCGACATCGACGGCTACGAACTGGCGCGCCGCCTGCGCGCCCAGCCCGAGAACGCGCGCGCCATGCTGGTGGCGCTCACCGGCTACGGCCAGCAGCAGGACCGCGAGGAGGCAAAGCAGGCCGGGTTCGACCGCTACCTGGTGAAGCCGGCGGACATGAACGAGGTCAACCGGGTGCTGGCGGAAGCGGGGGCGCGGCGCTGAGCGGCCATGCGGGCGGCCACGCGTGGTGCGCTCGGGAAGCGCACCCTGCGAAGCTTCGGACACTTCGTGGACGAACCGTCCATGGCCGTCCTGTCATGATGCGGTAACGCGCACTCCCTACACTCGTCGCGCCCCCGCTTCCCGCCGACGAGACCCGCATGACCAAGACCAGCGCACGCACCGCCCCGCGCACCCACCGCTACCTGGCGCTGCTGTGGCCCGCGCTGGCGCTGCTTGCCTGCCTCGCGCTGTGGACCGCCGCCGTGCTGCGCGCCGACGGCGAGCGCCGGCGCGCCGGCGAGCAGGCGTTCAAGGAAGCCGATGCGTATGCCGAGGCCTACGAGCAGTACGTCACCCGCTCGGTCGCGCAGGTGGACCAGATCACCATGCAGCTCAAGCACAGCTGGGAGCATTCGCGCAATCCCGCGCTGGTCGAGGACATGCGCCGCGACGGCATGTTCACCGACGCCGCCTTCGTCAACGTCAGCGTGATCGGGCGCGACGGCGCGATCCGCTCGTCCAGCCGCATCCCGGAGCGCGGCCTGAACCTGGCCACCGCGCCGTTCTTCGCCGACCATCGCGACAATATCTCGACGGCGCTGCGCATCGGCGCCGCGCCGCGCGAGCTGGACGAAGGCCGCGGCGCGATCCTGTTCACGCGCCGCCTCGACACCGCCGACGACGAATTCGACGGCGTGCTGCTGATGGCCGTCGACGCCGCCTATTTCACCTCCTTCGTCAGCGCGCCGACGCTGGGCCCGGGCAGCCTGCTGGCGCTGGTGGGAGCCGGTGGCGGCGGTGGCGGAACCGGCACCGGCCTGCGCGTCGAGCAGGATGCCAGCGGCGCGCTGCGCATGGGCGGCGCCGGCGCGCTGCTGCCGGCCAATGCCGAGCGCTGGCCGGTGGCGCGCGGCGTCCAGCTCGTCGCCGGCACTGCCGGTTCGGGCGGCTTCGCCGACGGCCGCGCGCGCGTGCTGGGCTGGCGCCATTCCAGCGCCTATCCGCTGGTGGCCGTGGTCGCGCTGGCGCACGACGCCGCGCTGGCCGGCGCCGAGGCCTACTGGGCCGACAGCCGCGCCCAGACCGTCGCCGCCGGCCTGGTGCTGCTGGCGCTGGCGGCGGCGGCCAGCATGCTGTCGCTGCGGGCGGCCGGCCGGGCGCGCGAACAGGCCGAGGTGCAGCGCGCCTACCGCACCGCCACCGAGAGCGGCAACGACGGCTTCTACATGGTCGCCCCGGTGCGCGACCGCAAGGGCCGGGTGGCCGACTTCCGCGTCGTCGACTGCAACGAGCGCGGCGCCTTCTTCTACGGCACCACGCGCGCCAGCCTGGTCGGCAGCCTGGTGTCGCAGCTCGACGTCGGCGTCGGCGGCGAGGCGCTGGTGGCCGACTACCGCCATGCGATGGCGGTCGGCTTCCACCAGGAAGACCGGCGCATGCCGGACGACAACCGCCTGAACATCCGCTGGGGCCACCGGCGCCTGGTGCGCGTGGGCGACGGCCTGGCCGTCACGCTGCAGGACATCAGCGAGCGCAAGGAGCACGAGGGCCAGCTGGCGCGCCTGGCCAACGAGGACAGCCTGACCGGCCTGCCGAACCGCCACTGGTTCCTGAATTTCGTGCCGCAGGCCCTGTCGCACGCCCAGGCAAGCGGCCACGGCGCGGCGCTGCTGTTCGTCGACCTGGACGAATTCAAGCAGGTCAACGATTCGCACGGCCACGCCATCGGCGACCAGTTGCTGAAGGACGCGGCCGAGCGCCTGCTGTCGCAATTGCGCCCGGGCGATCGCGTGGCGCGCTTCGGCGGCGACGAATTCATCGTGCTGCTCAGCCCCTTCGACAGCGACCAGCAGGTGGCCACGGTGGCCGGGCGCATCGTCGGCGCCTTCGCCAAGCCCTTCGCCATCGCCGACGAGCAGCACATGATCGGCGCCTCGGTCGGCATCTCGGTCTTCCCGCGCGACGGCCTGGACGCGGCCACGCTGATCCGCCACAGCGACATCGCCATGTACGTCGGCAAGAACGAGGGCAAGGGCCAGTACCGCTTCTTCGACCCGGCCCAGTCCAGCACCCTGCGCACGCGCGCCCAGATGCGCCAGCGCCTGCTGGAAGCGATCGAGCACCGCCAGTTCCTGCTGCACTACCAGCCGCGCGTGGACACCCGCAGCGGCCGCCTGCTCAGCATGGAGGCGCTGCTGCGCTGGGAGCATCCGGCCCAGGGCATGATCCGCCCCGACGAATTCATCCCGCTGGCCGAGTCGAGCGGCCTGATCGTGCCGATCGGCGCCATCGTGGCCGACATGGCCTGCGCCCAGCTGGCGGCCTGGCGCGCCGCGGGCATGGACCCGGTACCGGTCTCGATCAACGTCTCGCCCAAGCAGTTCCTGCGCGGCGGCGTGCAGCGCGAGCTGGCCCAGGCGCTGGAGCGCCACGGCGTGGCGGCCAGCCTGCTCGAGGTCGAGATCACGGAATCGGCGATGCTGGGCGACCAGGACGAGATCCTGGCCGAGCTGGCGGCGATCCGCGCGCTGGGCATCAAGCTGCACGTGGACGATTTCGGCACCGGCTATTCCTCGCTGTCGCAACTGCAGCGCATGAAGATGGACGTGCTCAAGGTCGACCGCTCGTTCACGGCCGAACTGGGGCGCTCGAAGGAAGGCAAGGTGTTCTTCCAGGCGATCGTCTCGATGGCGCACGCGCTGGGCATGGAAGTGGTGGCCGAGGGCGTCGAGACGCGCGCGCAGCTGGCGATCCTGCGCGCCCTGCACTGCAACGAGGTGCAGGGCTACCTGATCGCGCGCCCGATGGCGCCGGAGGCGATCGCGCCGCTGCTGGCGCGGCGCTACCTGCTGGATGCGGCGCTGGCGGCGTAGGCACGGCCGCGCGCCCAGCCGACATTCAGGTGGTTCAGGCAGTCAACAGATTCCCCGTCCGGTACGCGGCCTTCCCCGCGATCTTGCAGACGTGCATCCCCTTCAGCAAATGCCGGTGCGCCGTGCCGGCGAACAGGATGCCCGCCTGAGTCGCCTTCACCTCGGCCGTCCTGCCGCTGACCGGGTTGACGATCTCGGCGACGACGTCGCCCACCGCGACCCGGTCGCCCAGGTTCTTCGAGAACACCAGTACGCCCGACTGCGGCGCGTGCAGCGGTTCCACGCCTTCCAGCGGGGTCGGCTCGCATACCGGCGCCGGCAGCGGCGCGAGCGGGAGGTCGACGATGCCCAGGCGCGCCAGGTATTGCAGCAGGGCGCGCGCATCCTGCTCGGCCAGGTGGTGGCGCACGTCGTTCTCGCCGCGCAGTTCCACCGTCACGCCGATGCAGCCCATCGGGACCGGCGTCGCCGGGCCGAAGTGTGCCGCCAGTTCCCACCACACGCGGCTGCAGGCTTCGTCGAACGGCTCGCCGCCCGATTCCGTGGCCAGCAGCACGGCATGGGCCTGCAGCAGCGCGGACAGCGGCTGCACGGCGTCCGCCAGCGGGGTGCCGGTGTACAGGTGCAGCACGGCTTCGTTGTCGCAATGCAGGTCGAGCATGACGTCGGCGTCGATCGCCATGCCCAGCAGGGTCTTCTTGAGTTCCTCGGTCGCGTTCCTGGGCAGCCAGGCCGCCACCGAGCGGCGCGCATGCTCGCGCACCAGCGCCGCGTTGGCCGCCGGGTCCGGGCCCAGCAGGCCTTCCAGCGCCACCTTGAGGTCGTCCGCCACGTGTTTGTAGGAGCGGTTGAAATTGATGCCGCTGGCCAGGTCGAAGCGGCCGAACGGGGCGCCGTGCACTACCTGCGACAGGCCGATCGGGTTCGCCGCCGGCACCAGGATCACTTCGCCCGTCACCTTGCCTTCGGCGTCCAGGCGTTCCAGTTCGCGCCGCAGCACGTGCGCGACCAGCATGGCCGGCACCTCGTCGGCATGCAGCGACGCCTGGATATAGGCCTTTCTACCCCGGCCCGGCGCACCGAAGTGGAAGGAGGCGAGCTGGTAGCGGGCGACGTTGTCCTCGGTGGCGATCGGGTGGTTTTTTT
>DAMAFT010000210.1:0-7437 GCA_031995805.1 Massilia sp. | reverse complement strand
GCGCCAGGTAGTCGTAGCGCAGCAGCGGATCGAACAGGTTTTCCAGCAGCGACAGCGTGGCGATGTCGGACGCGACGGCGGGGTCGAGCCCGGTCTCGCTGGTCGACAGGAACATGTGCAGCACCTTGGGGGCGGGCCGTGCCGGGGCCTGGGCGGCGACGGGAAGGGCAGCGAACAGCAGGGCGGCGGCGAGGGAGCGGAGTGTGGGCATGGCGGAACAGGGACTGGGGCGTCGCCTATCATGGGGCAGGATGCGGGCGGAAGCAATATGCCAGCAACCCCGGGGCGCGCCTGCGCAGGGCCCCGATCTCCCCTGCGGCACCATCATCCACATAACTTTTTTGCATAACCCCGCCGCATTCTTTCATCAGTGCAGCTTGCCATGCGCCTATACTCTTCGCTGCATACGGTAAGGGCGACAACACATGGCACTGAATTACATCTGGATCGGCTTCTTCCTGGTCGGCTTCGTCGCGGCGCTGGCGCAACTGGTCTTTTTCGGCGATACCGAGGTCTTCAAGCGCATCATCGACGGCACCTTCGAGTCCGCCAAGATGGGTGTGATGGACATCGCCCTGCCGCTGGCCGGCGTGATGACGCTGTGGCTGGGCATCATGAACATCGGCGAGAAGGCCGGCGCCATCGGCTGGCTGGCGAAGGTCATCTCGCCGTTCTTCTCGCGCATCTTCCCGGAAGTGCCGAAGGACCACCCGGCCACGGGCCACATGGTCATGAACTTTTCCGCCAACCTGCTCGGCCTGGACAATGCCGCCACGCCCTTCGGCCTGAAGGCGATGGAAAGCCTGCAGACGCTGAACCCGAACAAGGACACGGCCACCAACGCCCAGATCATGTTCCTGGTGCTGCACACCTCCGGCCTCACCCTGATCCCGCTGGCCATCATGGCCCAGCGCGCCATCCTCGGCGCCGCCGACCCGTCCGACATCTTCATTCCCTGCATGGTCGCGACCTATGTCGCCACCGTCACCGGCATCATCGCCGTGTCGATCCGCCAGCGCATCAACCTGCTCGACGGCGTCGTGCTGAGCTGGCTGGGCGGCATGACGGCGGCGATCGCGCTGATGATCTGGTACTTCACGCACTTCCTCAGCAAGACCGAGATCGAGACCGTCTCCAAGGTCGCCAGCAACTTCATCCTGTTCGCGATCATCGTCGTGTTCATCGTCGGCGCGCTGCGCAAGGGCGTCAACGTCTACGAAGCCTTCATCGAGGGCGCCAAGGGCGGCATCCAGACCTCGCTGACCATCATCCCCTACCTGGTCGGCATGCTGGTGGCGATTTCCGTGATCCGCAACTCGGGCGTGCTCGGCTACGTGGTCGGCGGCCTCGAGTGGGTCATCGCGCAGATGGGCCTGGACACCAGCTTCACGCCTGCCCTGCCCACCGCGCTGATGAAGCCGCTTTCCGGCAGCGGTTCGCGCGCGCTGATGATCGACGCCATGAAGACCTACGGCGTGGATTCCTTCGTCGGCCGCCTCGCCTGCATCTTCCAGGGCTCGGCCGACACCACGTTCTACATCGTCGCGCTGTACTTCGGCTCGGTCGGCGTGCGCAAGACCCGCTACGCGATTTCCTGCGGGCTGATCGCCGACCTGGCCGGCATCGTCGCCGCCATCGCGGTCGCCTACGTGTTCTTCGGCTGATCCCGCCATTTCTTCGACAAGGAGCCGCATGCCACGCCACCTGCCCTTCGCCCTCGCCCTGTCCCTGCTGGCCGCCTGGCTGCCGGCGCAGGCCCAGTTGCCCGAACCGGTCGCCGCCGCCCTGCGCACGACGACGATTCCCGCGGATGCGCTGAGCGTGCTGGTGCTGCGCGGTGACCGGACCGTGCTGTCGCACCTGGCCGACCGCCCGCTGCAGCCGGCGTCGACCATGAAGCTGGTCACCACGCTGGTCGGCCTGGAACGGCTGGGCCCGGTGTTCCGCGGCCGCACCGAACTGCGCACCGACGGCACGCAGCGCGGCGACGTGCTCGAAGGCGACCTCTACCTGCGTGGCGGCGCCGACATGGACCTGTCGACGGAAACGCTGGCCGCCATGCTGCGCAGCCTGCGCGACCAGGGCATCCGCACCGTCGCCGGCCGCCTCGTCGTCGACCGCCAGCTGTTCAATCCGGCGCGTGGCGACCTCGGCCTGCCGCCCTTCGACGAGTACCCGGATGCCTACTACAACGTCATCCCGGATGCGCTGCTGGTCAACAAGAACATGCTGCGGCTGGACATGCGCACGACGGATGGCAGCGGCCGCGTCAAGGTGAACATGCAGCCCGCGCTGGACGGCGTGACGGCGGCGAGCGACATGACGCTGGTCGACACCGATTGCGCCAAATGGGAAGACGGCTGGAAGACGCCGGAAGCCGTTCCCCAGGCGGACGGCGGCATCACGCTCATGCTGCACGGGACGTTCCCGAAGAACTGCGCCGCCGCGTATGCCGTCAACGTCGTCGACCGCCAGGAATACCTGGACCGCCTGCTGCGCCTGACCTGGAAGCAGCTCGGCGGCAGGATCGACGGCGCCACCGTCGAAGCCGTCACGCCGGCCACGACGCGCCTGCTGGCCGAGCACGTCTCGCGCGCGCTGCCGGAACTGGTGCGCGACACCAACAAGCCCTCCGACAACGCCCTGGCGCGCACCATCTTCCTGAGCCTGGGCGCGCTCGAGCCGGACCCGCAACTGGGCAGCCGCCCGCAGGCGGGCGCCGCGGCGACGACGTTCTCGCGCGCCGACGCCGCGATCCGCGACTGGATGCGCGAGCACGGCATCGACGACACCGGTCTCGTGCTGGACAACGGGTCGGGCCTGTCGCGCACCGAGCGCATCAGCCCGGTCCAGATGGCGGGCGTGCTGCAGGCCGGGCTGCGCAGCAACTGGTCGCCGGAATTCCTGGCCAGCATGCCGATCGTGGCCGTGGACGGCACGATGCGCCGGCGCCTGCACGGCAGCCCGGCGGCGGGACGCGCGCGCATGAAGACGGGCACGCTGAACAATGTCGTGGCGCTAGCCGGCTACGTGCCGGATGCGCAAGGCCGCCAGTGCGTGGTGGTGGCCATGGTCAACAGCAGCCTTGCCGGCAACGGGCGCGGACGTGCGGTGCTGGATGCGCTGGTCGACTGGGTGGCGCGCCTGGACGCGGCGGTGCCGCCGCAATGAGGCCGTCGTCGATGCCGTTGTAGGGTGCGCACGGGATGCCCGGCCGCGCGCCCCCTACGACCGTTCACATCATCGATTACCGTAACGCGTCCGGCATCGTGGCCGATACGGCCGGGCTCGGCGCCGCCGCGGGCGCAGGGGCCGGCCCTGGCGCGGCTGCGGGCGCCGCGGCCGGTGGTGCAGCCGGCGCCGCGGGTGCTGCCGGTATCGGCACCGGTGCTGCCGGCTGTGCCGGCGCGGTAGCTGCAGCGGGTGCGGCCACCGCCGCGGTCGCGGCAGCGTCCTGCGCCGCCCTGCCCGGCCCGGCTCCCATCCACGGTGCGCCGGCCAGTTCCGGCCTGGCCTCGACCAGCGACACGTTCGCCCCCGTGCCTTCGCGGATCGCGCGCACCAGGTCCATCATCGTGCTTTCCGTGAATTGCTCCGGCGTGCCCAGCATGGCGCCGCCAAGCCGGCGCGGCCAGGCCAGCAGGCCGCCCTCGGGCCGGGTGAACACGGCGTACATGTCGAGGTGGTAGCCACTGCGGTAGGGGAACAGGCAGGCGATCAGGTTCATGTCGTCGCCGCCGCGCACGGCGGGCGCGGCCTTGGCGCTCCAGGAGGCGCCGTCGCAGGCCGATGCGGACGGCGCCGTGCCCGGCGCGGCCATGCGCAGGCGCCCCGGCACCTCGCCCGGCACCTCGCCCGGCGCGGCGGCGGCGGATGCGGCCGGATTGGCGATGACGGCGCCCTTCAGGTTGCGCTCGATGCCCGTGCTGGCGGCCTTGGCCACCGTGTCGGGCGAGGCGTTCGTCCTGATGTCGAACACGCGGTAGTACTCGACCGTCCTGTCGCGCGCGGCGAACGGATTGTCGCCCCCGCTGCGACATCCCGCCAGCACGGCGGCCAGGACCAGCAGGGTGCAGGCGATCTGCAGGCGCTTCATCTCGGACTCCTTTCCCTCGGCGATGCGATGGAATGAAAAATGGAATGAAACGCGGAACGGCTACCCGTCCCGCATGGATGTCCCGATTTTCCAAAACACCGATGCGCAGGGAATGCGATATCTCAAGCGTGCCGCAGTGCCGTCAGTAGCGCGCGACAGGCGCGTCGCCTGGGTTCAGAGCACGCGGCGGAAGGTCGAGCGCACCAGGTTGCGGTCGCCGCAATCGAAGTGCCACCACTCGCTGTTGATGCCGACGAAGCCGGCCTGGAACATGGCGTCGCGCAGCAACTGGCGATTGGCCGCCTGGGCCGGCGACAACGCGCCGCTGGCCAGGAAGCGCGCTTCCAGCGCCGGGTGCGACAGTTCCGTCATGTCGTCGAAGCCGGTGCCCATGTCGAGCTCGCGGCCGGCATCGTCCAGGACGGTGATGTCGAGCGCCATGCCGAACGAGTGGATCGAGCCGCGCTGCGGATCGGCCAGGTACATGCGCAGCTCGGTGCCCGCGAGCGCATCCCACAACTGTTGCTGCACGCGCTGCGGACGCAGGGCGTCCAGCACCAGCAGCGCGTGGCCGGGACGGCGCGCGCGCAGCCAGGCCACGGCGCGCTCCAGCGCGGCGGCGGCGTCGCGGTGCAGCCAGGCGCAGTCGTAGGGAGAGTACAGGTCGCGGCCGACGAAGTTGTACGGGGTGGCGTAGCGCAGGTCGACGGCGATGCCGGCGATCGTGGACAGATGGCGGAACGCCGGGTCGGCGGCGATGTCCTCGCTGGCGACCGTCGGGCCGGGAACGGCCTCGGTGGAACTCATCTGGGTCCTTTGTCGAGCAGGGCGCGCGCGGCCGCGCCGATGCAGTCGGCCAGCTCGCGCGCGCCGTGCGACAGCGGAGCGTGGCTGGCGGTCAATAAATACAGCTGGACGGGCAGCGCCGGTTCCCAGCGCCGGCACTGCACCTTGCCGGTGGCCGCGGATGCGGCGGTGAACGGGTCGAGCACAGCGGTGCCGGCCCCGGCCTCGACCAGCGAGCGGGCGATCTGGTAGGTCTGCACCACGGTCTGGAACACCGGATGCACGTCCTGCGCCTCGCAGGCGGCCACGACCATCTCGCCGAGCGGGTCGCTGTCGGCCAGGCCGATCAGTTCCCCGCGCAGGTCGGCCGGCGTGACCGGCCGGGTGCACTCGTCCTCGCTCCAGGTGCCGGCCGGCGCGATCACGGTCAGCATGCCCTGGGCGATCGGCTCGGCCTCGATGCCGGGATGGCGCGGGTCCTGCAGCGACAGGGCCAGGTCGGCCTCGCCCAGGCGCAGCGCGTTCACGATCTCGCTGGTATGGAAGGTCGCCAGCTCGCAGCGGGTCTGCGCGAACTCGCGCCGCCACACGGTCAGGGCCGCCGGCAGCACGCTGACGGCGATGGTCGGCGTCGACACCAGGCGCACCGTCTCGCAGGCGCGGTTCTTGAGGCTGGCGGCCAGGCGGCGGATGCCCTGCAGGTCGCGGTTCAGCTTCTCGGTCTCGGCGAACAGGCGGTGCGCCTCGGGTTTCGGGTAGAGCTTGCCGCGCACGCGCTCGAACAGCGGCATGCCCAGCTGCAGCTCGGCGTGCTGCAGCACCTTGGTCACCGCCGGCTGGGAAATATGCAGCACCTGGGCGGCGCCGCTGATGGTGCCGACTTGCATGATGGCGTGGAACACCTCGATATGACGCAGACGCATTGCTTCATCCTTCAGTAGAAAACCCACCCCGCATACGCACAGGGTGGATGGGCGAAGGATACAGCGAAAATTGCTGTACGGCGATGGGTCACGGTGTATTCACTGGCGGCGTGGCAGGCACGGGCGCAGGCACGGGCGCGGTCGGCGGCACGTTCTCCAGCGCGCCCGGCAGCGGCTCGGCAGTCGGGGCCGGCGCCGATGGCGGCACTGGCGTACCGACCGGCGGCATGGGCGCCGTCATGGGCGCCGGCGCTTGCTGCGGCAGCGGCTGGGCCGGGATCACCGGCATCGGCGGCGGCGGGGTGCCGGCCGGCGTGGTCAGCACTTCGAGCAGCGCCGCCGTCTCGGCGTCCGGATTGCCGGAAATGTCCAACGGGCGGTATTTCATCTGGAACGCCGCCAGCGTGGTGCGGGTGGCTTCGTCGTACACGCCGCTTTGCACAATGCCGAAACCGTGGGTGGCCAGCTTGCGCTGGAACCAGCCGACGTCGGGCAGCAGGGCGTCGAAGGCCGGGCGCACGGCCGCCACGCGGGCGGCGTCCGGCCACAGCACCAGGCCCTCTTGCGCCAGGCGCTGCCACGGGAATTGCGGACCCGGATCCTGCTTCCTCAACGGCGCGATGTCGCTGTGGCCCAGCACGTTCTCGGGCGCGATGCCGTGGCGCTGGACAATGTCTTTTACCAACGGAACCAGGGCGTCCACCTGCGCCTGCGGGAACGGCGCATAGACGCGGCCGGTCGGCGTGTCCTTCCAGCCGGCGTTGACGATCTCGATGCCGATCGAGCTGTTGTTCAGCTGGGTGAAGTTCTTCCAGCTCGAATTGCCGGCATGCCAGGCGGCGTTCTTTTCGTCGACCAGGTTGTAGATGACCGGCCGGGGATCGTCCGTCACCAGGTAGTGGGCGCTGACTTCCTTCTGGGTCAGGGTGACGATCGAGCTGTCGCGGTCCTGGACGGTGTAGTGCAGCACCAGGAAGCGCGCGCGGCTGGCCTGGCCCTTGGCGGTATAGGTATGGTCGTATTGCGGTCCGGACGGCGGGGTGGCGCAGCCGGCCAGCAGGGCGATGAGCAGGGTGGCGACGAGGGTCTTCATGGGTTGGCAGGTAAGGTGGAAGGGGTGAGCGCCATGCGCGCGGCCGCGTGGTGGGCGCCGTGGGCGCCGTGCGCGGAAAGGTCGACGCCGGGCAGCGCCGCGCGCAGCGCCTCGACGATCATGGGATGCAACTGCGCCGCGCGTCCGGACACGGCCACGGGCCGCGGCCCGAAACGGTTCAGCAGCGCGCGCGCCAGGCGCGCCAGCTCGGCGCCGGCGGCGCGCAGGATGGCGGCCGCCACCGGATCCTTGTCGGCCGTTACCGCCACGGCCAGCGCCAGCTTGCCGACGGCGCCGCGCTCCTGGCCGTAGATGAACTGGCGCGAGCAGGCCCAGTCGGCGCCGCCGACGTCGTCGAACACGGCCTGCGCCATCGGCGATTCGCGCCAGGCGCCGGGCCGTTCGTCCTCGAGGCGCCAGATGTGGCGCAGCGCCTCGCGCGCGATCCAGAAGCCGCCGCCGCCATCGTCCAGCACCACGCCGCGCCCGCCGGCGCGGTGGAAGGTGCCGTGCGCGTCGATGAAGGCGCCGATCGAGCC
>DAMAFT010000209.1:0-7445 GCA_031995805.1 Massilia sp. | reverse complement strand
TCCGCTCGGCCCAGCGCGGGTTCAGGTAGCGCGCCTGCATTTCCTGGCCCAGGTAGCGGGCCAGGCGCTTGTGGCCGGGCTGCGCGGGGTTCGACAGGTCGGTCACCACCAGCTCGGGGCTGCTGCCGTCGATGCTGCGGATCGCCAGCGCGGCGCCGCCCAGGGATTGCAGGAAGTCGTCGTTGTCGAGCGCGCCGAACAGGTTGCCGGAGCGACTGTGCAGCGCCACCTTGCTGCCTGACAGCGCCAGGCGGAACAGCGCGCGCCGCCGGTCCGGGCCGGCATCGCCATCGCCGTCGCCCCAATAGCCGTTGCCGAACGGATGACCCATGCGCTCGACGAAGACGTCGGCCACCTGCTTGTCGTCCTGCCAGGCGTTGGAGCGCGGCAGCAGCTGCTCGATCTGCGTGCCGTAGGCGCCCGGCGGCAGGCCGAAGATGCGCACGCCGGCCAGGCGCGCCGCCGCGTCGGCCGCCATGCCGTCGCGCTCCAGGGCCGCCGCGGTGGCGCGCGCATGCAGCGCCAGCACGTTGCCGTCCGGGCCGTCGTCCTGGCGCCGGGCCAGTTGCGCGGCCTGGTCGAGCAGTGCCAGCACGTTGCCGAACAGGTCGCGGAACAGGCCCGAGGACACCATCGTCACGTCCACGCGCGGGCGCCCCAGCTCGCGCCGCGGGATCGCCTCGACGCCGGTGACGCGCCCGCGTTCGTCCCAGGTGGGGCGCACGCCCATCAGCGCCAGCGCCTGCGCTTCCATCACGCCCTCGTGGCGCGAGGTCTCGACGCCCCACAGGTTCATGGTCAGCTTGTCCGGGTACGCGCCGTGGCGCCGGCGGTAATCCTCGATCAGCGCCGTGGCCAGTTGCCGGCCCTGCTGGTAGACGGCGCGGCCCGGGATGCGCGCCGGATCGAGGCCGAAGACGTTGCGGCCGGTCGGCAGGGCGTCCGGGTTGCGCACGGGATCGGCGCCGGGACCGGCCGGGATGAAACGCCCGTCCAGCGCATCGACCAGGCGCTCGAGTTCGGCGGCGGCGCTCGCCGTGATGTCCGCTTCGATGCGCGCCGCGCGCCGCGCCTGCTGGTCGGGACTCGCAGCCGTCTCCAGGCCGGCGATGGCGCGCGCGGTGGCGGCGCGCAGTCCGGGCGCCGGCGCGACGCCGAAGGTATGCAGGCCGAACGGGGTCAGCCTGCCGGCGGTCTCGTCGAGGTATTCGTCCAGCGCTTCCAGGTCGGCTGCGCTGCGCAGTCCCTTCCTGCCCAGGTCCTTCAGCACGCCCGATGTCGCCGCCAGCGCGTCCAGCGCCGCCAGGTGCGCCTGCATCAGCGTTGGGCTCTTCTGTGCGGCCACGCGGTAGTCGTCCAGCAAGGCTTTCAACTCGCGCAGGTCCGGGTTCAGGCCCGCCGCGTCGAACGGCGGCGTCATGTGGTCGACGATGGTCGCCATGCCGCGCCGCTTGGCCTGCAGGCCCTCGCCCACGTCGTCCATCACGTAGGGATGAATATTCGGCATGGCGCCGACCAGCGCCTCGGTGGCGTCGGCCGCCGACAGGCCCGCTTCCTTCCCGGCCAGCCATTCCAGCGTGCCGTGGGTGCCCACGTGGACCACCGCATTGGCCGCGAAGCCGTGCTGCAGCCACAGGTAGAAGGCGATGTAGGCGTGACCGGGCGGCAGCGTCATGTCCCGGTGCAGACCGGCGCGGTCCTGTACGGGGACCGCGCCCGGCTGCGGCGCCAGCAGCAGCCCGCCGTAGCGGCGCGCCGGGTACACGAAGTTCGGCCGTCCCTGCGCGTCGCGCCACAGCAGCGGCGACGTTTCCGGCGGCCCCCAGGCCCGTTCGACCGCGGCGCGCAGCGCGGCCGGCAGCGCGTCGTACCAGCGCCGGTAGTCGGCCAGCGGCACCAGCAGCGCCTCGCCACTGCGCGCCAGGCGCGCCAGGCCGGCGCCCTTGTCCGGAGGGCTTCCCCATTCCTGCACCTCGCGCTGCAGCGCCTCCTGCGACGCCGGATAGCGCGCACCGGTGGCATAGCCGGCCGCGCGCAGGCGCTCCGTGATCTGCCACAGGCTGCCCGGCAGCACGTTCAGGTATGCCGCGCCGATCGTCTCCGCGCCATGCGGGGCGTTGTAGTAGAGGATGGCGACGCGCTTGCCCGCATTGGCCGTGCGGCGCAGCGCCACCCAGGCCGCCACGCGCGCGCCGAGCCGCGCGACGCGCTCCGGAATCGGCCGTTCCTCGACGTAGGCCAGGCCGGTGGCCGCATCGACGGCGCACTCGCGGCTGGCCACGACCGTCGGCTGGACCAGGCCCGCGACTTCCGCGCCGGCCATCTGCCAGCTGCGCTCCGCCTGGTCCAGGCCCAGCGGCGACGCTTCCCACTCGGCCGCGCTGTGCCGGCTCAGCGTGATCGCATTGATCGCCGGGACGCCGATCCTGCCGAGCAGGGCGGCGGCGGGCGCGGTGGCGCCGACCTTCATGCCCAGCGCCACCAGCGCATCGATGCGGCTCTCGCCCCCGGCATCGAGGAACAGTTGCAAGGGCACGTCGTAGGGATAGCCGTAGGCCGGCAGCACGTTGTAGCCCGCCGCTTCCAGCGTGTCGACGATGGCCGCCAGCGGCAGGGTCTGGCCGGCGACCAGGCTGGCGCGGTAGAACATCACCCCGATCCAGGGCGCGCCCGGCTTGTGATGGGCATAGTGCGCCACGTAGTCCTCGAAGGTGGCGGCGCTGCGGTTCGCGTGCAGGTCGTACAGGCCCGCCTGCGGCATGGCCTGCAGCGGCGGGACGTCGACATGCGCGCCGAAGCCGTTTTTCAGCAGGTAGCGCAACATCCCGTCCAGGTTGGCGACGCCGCCCTCGCGCTGGTAGGCCAGCAGCGTCGCATCGGCGCGCACGCCCTGCTCGCGCAAGGCGTCGTCGGGCGCGGCGCCGACCGCGAACACGGGCTTGCCGCGCCGGCGCAGCGCGGCCAGGTCGGGCGCCACGGCCTGCAGCAGGCGGCCGTCCCTGGCGTTGACGACGGCCAGGTCGGCATCCGCCAGCGCCGCGTGGTCGGCCGGCGCCATGGCGCCGGCGGGGACGATGTGCACGGCCACCCCGGCCGCCGCCAGTTCCTTGTCCAGGGCGCGCACGGCCAGCACCGCCGGGCGCGACTCGACGTCGCCCAGCAACAGCGCCATGGTGCGCGGCGCCGCCTGGGCCAGCGTGGCGAGGCACGCCAGGCACAGGGCGGCGAAAAAGCGGATCGGCTCATTCCGGGACATACACGACCTTCCCGTCCGGCAGCTGGTAGGCGGTGCCGAGACGTTTTCCAGCGCCGGACAGCGGCCGGTCGGACACGCGCGTGACCTCGATCTCGGCGCCCTTCTTGGTCAGGACCTCGACCTTGCCGTCGGCGCCCTTCTTGGCGATGGTGACTTCGGAGTCCGGGTCGAGCAGGTCCAGCATGTTCCAGGCCGAGAACAGCGCCAGCATCATTGCGACGATGAACACGATGCTGGCGTCGAACAGGTTGGCGACGCCCGCGAGCGGGTCTTCGCCGGTTTCGCCGTAGCCGGCGCGGCGCTTCTTCAGGTAGCGCATGGCGGACCTCAGGCGGCGCGGCCGGCCGGCGCGGACGCGGCCTGCGCATCGTGCAGCGCCTGCTCGGCGGCGAAGGCGACGTCCAGCATGTCGGCGCGCAGCCAGTGCTCGCGCACCAGCGCCAGCGCATACGCCAGCACGCTGCAGGCCAGGCCGGCGACGGTGGCCGTGAACGCGGTCGTCATGCTCTCGGCCATCTTCGGCAGGTTGCCCCGCGCCAGGCCGGCAAGCGCGATCCCCATCGGGATCAGGGTGCCCATCAGGCCCAGCGCGGGACCGACGCGCACCGCGAAGCGCACGGCGTCCAGGCGGCGCAGGCCGGCGCCTTCCGCGCCCTGGACGATGCGTTCGAGTTGCGCGTCGAACGGGCCGCCCCCCGCGCGCACGCCGGCGGCGAACGATGCGCGCGCGGCGTCGACCAGCACGCGCCGGCCGCCGCGGCGTTCGCGCCATTCGCCGAGGAAGATGCCGAGGCAGGCCAGCATGTAGGCCGCCAGGACGACGATGCCCAGCAGGACCGGCAAATAGAGGATGGTGGAAACGGCATACAGCAGGCTTTCGACGACGCGGATGGCGTCGCCGGCGAAGGGATCGGACATGGTGTGCAGGCTTGGAATGGGCAATCGTTCCACCTCCCCGTGGACCGATTGAACAGCGCGCCCGTCCCGCCTGGCGGAGACTGCGGCGCGCCACCTGTCAGGCCGGTATCCGGGCTGGCAAGGCCGACCGGTCCACCTTCCCATGCAGGACTGCACAGTGGCTCGAGGACCGGCCTGCCGTCGAACGACGGCGCTTGCTTACCGTTGCGGGGGCAGCACGCCCTGGTCCGGAGCGGCGGCGCCGCCGGACCATGCGTTTCCCGTTTAACTGCGCGCGCGGGCTGCGCGCGCGGGCACCTGACGGCAACGATTATACGTAGGTTCCGGCGCCCGGCAAACATCGCCAGGGCGCACGGCACGCGAGCAGGCGGCCGCAGGGTGCGCGCCCCGTGCGCACCGCATGTGCACCACCTAAGTCGGCACCCCATCGTGCCACCACAGCCGCGGATTGTTGTCCGCCAGCCCGCGCAGCATGTCCCACACCAGCTTCACACGCCGCAAACGGTACAGGTCGGTCGGCGCCGCCAGCCAGAACGAGCGCTCGGCATGGAAGCCCGGCAGCACCGGCACCAGTCGGCCGTCGTCCGGCACCGCGTACGGCGGGGCCATCATCAGGCCCATGCCCAGCGCCGCCGCCTCGATCTGGCCGGTCATGCCCGAGCAGCACAGCCGGCGCCGCGGCGTGAAGCCGAGTTCCTTCATGTAGGACAGCTCGCGGCTGGCCAGGCGGTCCTGCACGTAGTCGACGAAGTCGTGCCCTTCCAGGTCGGCCTGGCAGCGGATCGGCGCATGCTTCGCCAGGTAGCTTGGGGAGGCGTACAGGTAGAAGCGGAACGAGGCCAGGCGCGTGACCATGTAGCGCCCCGTGGACGGCGGGTCCAGCATCACGCCCAGGTCGGCCTCGCGGTTGGCCAGGTTGGCGAAGCTGGGCAGTGCCAGCAGGTCGATCGACAGGTCGGGATGTTCCTCGAACAGCCTGACCAGCAGGGGTGCGACCACGCGCACCCCGAACACTTCGGGCACGCCCAGCCGCACCACCCCGTGCGCGGCCACCTCGGCGCCGCCCAGCTGCTCGGCGGCGGCCAGCGCCGCGCCCTCCATCGCCTCGGCATGCGGCAGCAGGGCCTGGCCCATTTCCGTCAGTTCGTAGCCTTCGCGCGAGCGGTCGAACAGGGTGGCGCCCAGCTGCTGCTCGAGACGGTCGATGCGGCGCGCCACGGTGGTGTGCTCGACGTCCAGGCGGCGCGAGGCGCCGGACAGCGTGCCGGCGCGCGCCAGTTCCAGGAAGAAGCGCAGGTCGGTCCATTCGGGCAGGCTGTTCATCCGGGATCCCGTTGTTCGATATCAAGATGACATATTGTGCACTAGTGCACAGTGCGGCTGCAACGTTTTCGGGACGGCGCTCGACGATGCAAGGTCGATGCACCGCCGGTGCACGGCGAATGCACGTGCACGAGGCGCCGCCCCTTCCGGTCACCCTGTCCACACCGTCGATGGCGGCACCGTCGAGGTGCGTGTCGATGTGCATTTTTGCACACCGTGTGGGCGCGGTGTTGTCTTTTCAGTCAAATTCATCCGAGGCACACTGCGATGCGTGCGAAAACAACACCTGAACGCATAACACCACAACAATATCTGGAGACACCCATGCGCGTTAGCAAGAAGAAACTTGCGGTGCTGAACCATTCGGCAGTCGCACTCCTCGCCCTGTCCGGCGCCGCCCCCGCAGTGCACGCCCAGGAAGCCGCCGGCGCCGGCGCCACCGCGGCTGCGGCCGACGACAACGTCGAGCGCGTCGTCGTCACGGCGCGGCGCCGCCAGGAGTCGCTGCAGGACGTGCCGGTGTCGGTCACGGCATTCAGCGCCGACCAGCTCTCCAAGCAGGGCATCCCGGACGTGGTGGCGCTCACCAACACCCTGCCGAACACCACCCTGAAGGCGTCGCGCGCCACCAACACCACGCTGACCGCCTTCATCCGCGGCGTCGGCCAGGCCGACCCGCTGGCCGGCTTCGAGTCCGGCGTCGGCATCTACCTCGACGACATCTACCTGGCCCGTCCGCAGGGCTCGGTGGCCGACATCTACGACGTCGAGCGCATCGAGGTGCTGCGCGGCCCGCAGGGCACGCTGTACGGCCGCAACACCATCGGCGGCGCCGTCAAGTACGTGACCCGCAAGCTGGCCCCGCAGACCGACGTGCGTATCAAGGGCACGCTGGGCAACCACAAGGAACGCGACGGCGTCATCACCGCCAGCACCCCGGTCAACGACCAGCTGCGCGTGGGCGCCACGCTGGCCCGCTTCAAGCACGACGGCTACGGCCGCAACCTGTTCAACGGCGCCCCCAACTACGACAAGGACCTGAGCGCCGCGCGCGTCTCGGCCGAATGGCAGCCCACGCCCGACCTGTGGGTGCGCATCGCCGGCGACCTCACCCAGGACGACTCGCATCCCAAGAACGGCCACCGCCTGATCGTCGGCCGCACCAGCGGCGCGCCGATCCTCGACAACGTCTACGACACCCAGGCCGAGATGATGACGGCCCTCGGCCACGAGCAGGACGTGCGCCAGCACGGCGTCTCGGCCACCCTCGAGTGGACCATCAGCCCGGAACTGGCGTTCAAGTCGATCACCGCCCAGCGCCGCGACCGCTCGTGGGCGCCGATCGACTTCGACGCGCTGCCGGTGGTGGACATGGAAGTGCCGGCCCTGTACACCAACAAGCAGTTCAGCCAGGAATTCAACCTCACCTACACCGGTCCGAAGATCCAGGGCGTGGCCGGCGTCTACTACATCGACGCCAACGCCTACAACAAGTTCGACACCATCCTGGCCGGCGCCGTCGCCACCAGCACCTTCACCAGCGGCGACATCGACACCAGGGCGTGGGCCGTGTACGCCGACGGCAGCTACAACCTGACCGACGCCTGGCAGGTCTCGCTGGGCGGCCGCTACACCTCGGACGAGCGCAAGGCCGACATCTACCGCCAGATCTACTTCGGCGCAGCCGGCACGCCGGAAATGGGCAATCCGGGCGCGATCCTGTTCCGCACCGACACCAACCTGCGCGACCTGGAACGCACCGACAAGAAATTCACGCCGCGCGTGGCCGTCAACTGGAAGGCCACCGCCGACCAGAACGTCTACGCCTCCTGGTCCAAGGGCTTCAAGGGCGGCGGCTTCGACCCGCGCCTGAACGTGGTCGGCACCGGCATCTCGCAGGCCCAGGCGCGCGCCGGCTACAAGCCCGAGACCATCGCCACCACCGAGC